>JACQHT010000197.1 GCA_016198835.1 Planctomycetota bacterium
CTGAGAGGGAAATGGAGATTACCTTCAGGAGATACGGCGAGGAACGCTGGTCAAGAAGGATTGCTCGGGTTATCCTTCGAGAACGGAGTAAAAGCCGTATTGAGACAACTACGCAACTGGCAAATATAATAGAGCGTGTGGTACCTCCTGTCCGCCCAAAAGCTGGCGGACGTGGAAGGATTCATCCGGCAACGCGTGTTTTTCAAGCCCTTCGTATCGCCGTAAATAAGGAACTTGAAAGCCTTGAGTATTTGTTAAATCATGTGCACGAGTTTCTAACTACAGGCGCACGCATTGTGGTCATAAGTTTTCACTCTTTAGAAGACCGTATCGTAAAAAATGCCTTTCGCAATGGCGCTCAGGATTCGAACCTAAAAATTTTGACCCAAAAACCTCTGATGCCACGAAGTGCAGAAGTTATTGAAAACATTAGAAGTAGGAGCGCAAAACTTCGTGTGGCGGAAAGGGTCTAAAGGAATAATGATTAGTAAATTCTTGCCTTTGGTAGGAATTACTGTTATAATGACACTATTTATTGTATGGGAACAAGTTCAGACTACAAAATGTGGTTATAAGGTGGCAGAACTGCAAAAGAAGATAACCGACCTTCAGGAGAAAAACAGAAGGCTTGAGTGTCAGGTAAGCGCCCTGAAAAAACCCGAGCGGGTTGTCAATGCAATTCAATCCATGGGGATTGACCTTGCGCAACCCTTAGAGAATAAAGATATGATAGCAAAGACAAAACAGCCCGGTCCTCAGAGGGGTCGAACAACTAATACTATCGTTGCTTCTGCCAGAGCCGAGCTTGGCCCCCTCGGCAGAGGCAAAGAGGTGAAAAAGCAAAAAGGTGGAAAGGTAAAGAGGTAAAAAAGAGCCTTTCAACCTTTGGTGCATTATATGTTCTCAAAGTCATTTAAAATCAGGTTATCAGCAATTGGAATATTCCTAATAATTGCGTACATCGCACTGGGGGTTCAATTAGTTCGGATACAACTGTTTGACTATGAGAAATATTCCAGGATGGCAGAGGCTCAACACAATAAGAGGATTGAGCTGACTGCGCATCGGGGACCTATCCTTGATTGTAAGGGGAGGAAACTTGCAGCATCCCTAATCCTTTGCTCGGTATTTGCCAATCCCACAGAGGTGCAGGAAAAACCCAGAACCGCCCACTTATTGGCAAAAACCCTTCGCTTAGACGTATCTCGGGTGCTGAAGTTATTGGAAAAGGAAAAGAAATTTGTATGGATAAAGAGGAAGATAACTGAGGACGAAGCCTCAGCAATTGAGAAACTAAACTTACAAGGCATCGGTTGCAGGGAAGAAACAGACCGATTCTATCCTAACGGAACGCTTTGCAGCCAGGTAGTTGGTTTTGTAGATATTGACGGAAAAGGGTTAGAGGGTATCGAGCTCGCCTTTGATAATATCCTTTCGGGTGAAAGCGGCTATAGGTTGCTTCGAAGGGACGCCCTCCAGCGCCACCTCTCGACCCTTGAGGGGAAAACCCAGACCCCCAGACACGGCGATGGGATAATGTTAACAATAGATGCTGTAATCCAGACCATTGTGGAGGATGCACTTAGAAAGGCTTGTGAAACCTATCGTCCAATTTCCGCAATCGCCATTGCGATGGTTCCTTCAACCGGGGATATCCTTGCTATGGCTAATCTACCTTCTTATGACCCGAACTTCTTCTGGAGATATTCCCCCGATGAGTGGCGAAGTCGTGCAGTTACCGATTGCTATGAGCCTGGCTCCCTTCTTAAACCTGTTGTTGCATCTGGAGCGCTTGAATACGGACTGGCTACACCAGAGGATGTCTTCTTCTGTCATAATGGGGTATATACAATTGGTAAAAGAACGCTTCACGACGTTCACGAGTACGGAAGGCTTACTTTGGCTGAAATCCTTATCAAATCGAGTAATATAGGAATGGCAAAATTGGGGATGCTCATGGGGCAAGAAAAGCTTTATCATCACTTGCGCAAATTCGGTTTCGGAGAGAAAACTAATGTAGAACTTCCAGGGGAAATCAGTGGTACGGTACGGCCTCTCAGGGCATGGTCCTATTACTCGGTAACATCAATTCCAATGGGACACGAAATAGCGGTTACCCCTTTACAGATTCTTACCGCCTTTTGCGCTATTGCCAATGGTGGGGAGCTTCTGCGTCCTCGAATTGTACGAGCTATTACTGAAAGCGACGGCAAGACAATTAAAAGAGAGTTTACTACACCCACGAAGATACGGCGCGTAATAAGTTCTACTGTTGCCAATGACACAATGACCCCAATACTCTCAAGAGTGGTAAAAGATGGAACAGGGAAAAAGGTTGATATGCCAGAGTACGAGGTTGCTGGTAAAACAGGAACGGCACAGAAATTACTGCCGGGTGGAAGGGGATATACTGCATCCAAATATATAAGTTCATTTATTGGATACGCCCCTGCAAACCATCCCGAAATATGTGTGCTTGTTATATTAGATGAACCAAGAAGTGGCGCTTATTATGGAGGAACGGTTGCAGCGCCTGCTGTACGAGAAATAATAAGGAAGTCATTAGATTACATGGGAGTTAAGCCTCAGGGCGTGCTTCCACCAACCTCTTAAAATGGGATGTGTCCCTATTAAAGGGAGGCGAAAAAATGTGTTACATTGATACAGTAAAAGAACTGATTTCACTTACCAATACATACAATCTGGTAGAAATTGAGATACACCAGGATATGACACGGATACGCATTAAAAAGAATGGTGCAGGCCGGCTAATAAGTAATCAGGATTGTAGAGACGCAATGCCTTGCGTCTCTACAGAAGAGTTTCCAACAGAAAGCTGTGTAATTACCTCTCCTATGGTCGGCACTTTTTATAGAGCTCTCAGTCCAGGGTCAAAGCCTTTTATTGATATCGGCTCAGAAGTTAATTCTGAAAAGGTAGTGGGTGTTATTGAAACGATGAAAATAATAAATGAGGTTAGTGCAGGCGTAACAGGGAGGGTAGTTGAGGTCTTTGTTGAGGATGGCGAGGCTGTAGAGTTCGGTCAGCCGCTCTTTCGTGTACAACAAACACACACGTGAAAAGCATCCGCCTGAGGCGGGTCGAACTTGCTTTTCACTCCCCCGACCCAAGCACTGCTTGGGTGCCCCGAAGAGAAGACGGGGGTGTGTCCTTTTGAAAAAGGTGAGAGAAGTGTTTGTATGAAACTTAGCAAATTGCGCTCATATCTGTTAAACGTTAAGAGCTACGACTTCAACGATAGGGATATAAATGGAATTGTTCATGACTCTCGTCGTGCTAATCAAGGATGTCTATTTGTAGCAATAAAGGGGTATAGTGTTGACGGGCATAATTTTGCAATGAATGCCATTGAACGGGGCGCTATTGCATTAGTCACCGAAAAGAAACTTGAACTCCTTTCTGGTACCCCACAGTTAGTTGTTTCTGATACAAGGAAAGCACTCTCTACACTCAGCCATTATTTCTATGGTGAGCCATCCTCAAAAATCATCGTAACGGGCATAACAGGTACAAATGGCAAAACCACCACATCATATTTAATCAAATCCATTATTGAAAGCGCTGGCGCACAAGCTGGTCTTATTGGCACGATTCTTTATCAAATCAATCAAAGGCTTATACCCTCAATCGAGACAACCCCAGAATCACTTGAACTACATGCCTTCCTTGCAGAGATGCTGGGTTTTGACATAAAATATGCGGTAATGGAGGTTTCATCACATGCACTTGCTCAATACAGAACGAGAGATATAAACTTTAGCACCGCAGTTTTTACGAACCTATCCCATGACCATCTTGACTACCATCGTAACGTTACAGCGTATCGAGATGCCAAGGCACGATTATTTGAGTACCTGAGCCAGAAGTCTTTTGCAATCTTGAACGCTGATGAACCAAATAGCAAACACTTTGCAAGCAGAACACAGGCTCAAATAATCTGGTATGGCATGAAAAATAGAGCGGAAGTAACAGCAGAAGTAATTTCCCAGACCATTAATAATACAAAATTCAGGTTGTGTTGCCCAAGGGAGGAGGTGATTATAAGTTCGCATCTTATAGGCAACCATAACGTATACAACGCCCTCGCAGCATCAGCTAATGCATTAGCTCTTGGCTTCGACCTCGAAACGATAAAGAAAGGCATCGAAGCTGTCCCCTCAGTCCGCGGCAGGTTAGAAACCGTTGAGTGTGGTCAAAGTTTCCGAGTTTTCATAGATTTTGCC
>JACQHT010000198.1 GCA_016198835.1 Planctomycetota bacterium
ATCATTTTCTGGCTTTTTCCCGCTTTCGACAAGTGTTTCTCCCCATGCTTGGTCTGGTGCCTGCGCAAGTTTCCATACATTGAACCCCTGTTTAACATCCTGCGTGCCGGAGATGTTCACTGGTATTGCGCCAAAAAATACCGTAGTAAGATTTGTCATGTCCTTTGTGATTTTATGTTCTTGATATTGGTCTTTGCTCACATAGACTTCGGCAGCTGTCTGTACGCCGAAAAGAGGCATGTCCACCTTGTTGTAGATGACTGCGTCATCCCTGATTTCTACATTATAATTCTTTAGCAATTCCTTTAAGCCTGATGGTTTATTTCGCCCGAGGGCTGGCTCGAGCATTACAAGCAACTTGCCGTCCCCGTCAAGATAGTTGCGGATAATGTTTACCTCCTCTGTTGAAAAGCCCTTTGTGGGACTGGCTATAACGAGGATGTCGCAGCCATCTGGAATCTCCTTTTTAGACAGGAGGTCCAAAGGAACCACCTTATAATTATCCCGTTTTAATGCGTTTGCAATATCAGAGAGTCCCTCTGGATTAAAATCTTCTACTGACCGCTCACCGTGTCCTGTTGTAAAGAAGATGCCTGTTTGTTTTTCCTGAGAAACTGCAAGAATGGCGGCAGTAAATACCTCTTCGCCTTTAAAATTGAATGGGAATTTCCTTTCGATGAGTTCATTTATATCTGCGTGCTTGCTCCTATCTTCGCATTCAAAGATGACAGAATTCAATGCGATTTGCTCTATATTAATGCGCTTGGCAAGCTGTTCGACCTTTGTGCGTTCGCGAATGGGGTCTATGTGGTCAATATTTAATTTATCAGATTGATAGGCATATTCAGCAAGGATGTCGCTGACCTGCTCAAACAAATCCGCTGTAAAACGGTCTCCCCTGTTAAATAATGTGCTGACTATAATAGGCTTTTCCAGACCCTTGAGGAGGTTCTTTGTTTTACTTGTTAGACTGAACCTGCCTGAGGCGGTACAGTCAAAACGGTGGTAATGTCTGCTATTGATATAGCCGACTATGACGCAAACAGCTATTGCGATGATTATCATAATCGCAACGTTGGCTCCAATAACGGTTCTTCTGCCGAAACGTGAACCAGGTTTATATGCAGTTGAAGAAGTTCCAGACAAGATTTTACCTCCACTTTCTACTTTCAATAACCCTTACTGTGATGAAAACAAATAAAGCAGTGAGACTGACATAATAAACTACATCCCTTGTATCAACGAGACCTTTGGTAAATGTATCCCAGTGGCCAAATGTTCCAATATATTTTAAAGCCTCGGAAAACCATCCTTCTGTGCCTGCCACATAAAATCCTACAACCCAGAGTATCATAAGCGATACAATACCGATGACTGCAGCAACGATTTGATTCTTTGTAAGTGATGAAACCAGTAATCCAATAGAAACAAACATTGCTCCCATTAATATAAGTCCGATATAGCTTGAGATTATAGGTCCAATATCGGGATTGCCAACCCAGCTCAAAAATGCTATGTAAATAAGGGTTGGAGCAAGCATGACGCCGTAAAGTCCCCATGCCGCCAGAAACTTTCCAAAGACAACCTCAAAATCGGTAACCGGGGCTGTCATTAATGTTTCAATTGTTCCAGTTTTGCTTTCCTCTGCAAGGAGCCTCATGGTTATAACAGGCGTGAGGATTGAGAGAACAAACTGAGATATAGCCAAGCTGTATCGCAAGCTTGCTTCTGTAGTAATAAATAATGCCTTTTGAAAGAAATAGCCCGATACTACCAGGAAAACCACTATCACCACGTATGCAACTGGTGAAAGAAAATAGGCATTCATTTCACGTCGAAATACAGTTGGAACATTCGTCATTGCTCACCTCCACTACAGGTATGGTTTCGTTAAATGGCCGTCCGAAGAATGTGATTCTAACTCTCTTGTGTAGTTATTTGATGGAAGATGTCCTCAAGGGAGGCTTTTTCCCTTCTTAACTCATATAAAATCCAGTTGTTTTTGACAATGCATTTGAAGATGTCTTCCCTTATGTCTTTGTCCCCATCAGCCTCAACGACAAAATTGTTTATGTCCCCATTCTCACTCCCGAGAACTTTTGTAACGCCCGGAATTGCCGATAATGCGCTCTTAATACGCTCCGCTTTGCCCGCAACCTCTAAGTGTACAGTAGCGCCGCCCTTCAAGCTGGTTAAAAGGTTAGATGGGGTATCCATAGCAACAACCTTACCCCTGTTAATGATTATGACGCGCCCACAAATCATCTCAACCTCTGGAAGGATGTGCGTTGATAGCAAGACAGTGTGCTTTTCACCGAGTGCCTTTATTAATTGCCTAATTTGCCTAATCTGATTGGGGTCGAGACCGATGGTAGGCTCGTCAAGTATTAGTATCTTAGGGTCATGGAGAAGGGTATCGGCAAGGCCCACCCTTTGCCGATAGCCTTTCGATAGTGTGCCAATAATCTGTTTCTCTACTTCTCTTATGCCGCATCGTTCAAGGCACTCCTGGATTCTTGAATTCCTTTCCTTAGAAGGTACCTTTTTTAATTTTGCTCGAAATAAAAGATACTCATTTACCCTCATCTCAGGATAGAGAGGAACGTTTTCAGGTAAGTATCCTATTTGCTTGCGGACGTTCAAAGAATCTGTAAATACGTCGTAGCCTGCAACGGATGCCGTGCCAGAGGTTGCTGGCATGAAGCAGGTTAGTATACGCATGGTTGTCGTCTTACCAGCGCCATTTGGGCCAAGAAGCCCAACAATCTCGCCCTCACCCACCTCAAACGAGACATCCTCTACGGCAAGGACATTTGCATAGCTTTTCGTTAAATGTTCAACCTTTATCACCTTAAAAAACACCTCCTCCTTACTTCTTCTTGGAAAAGAAGTAAGCAAGAAAAACCTAATACCTTTTTTCAACAAGGTAAGTCATTCTGAGCGTTTACCACCTTCTTGTGCTTCAGGAGCGGTATCTTCACCTGTACTTACTGCCACCGCATCTTGAATAAAATCTTCAAAAGATTCTTGTATGGGATTGTTTTTCTCTTGACCAAATGCATGTGCTTTACCTTTTAAAATTTGCCTTGCCCTTTTTATTATGACAGTACTTAATGCATAAGGGCCTCCAGCCTTCTTCGCTAAAACATCAATAATTTTGTATTGGCTATACAAATTATTATATCCTTACTAATAGTAAAAGAGACACCTTCATATCCAAAATTATTATATTATAGACACAAATTTATGTTTGTCAATATATATTTTGGGTGGAGTTTCCCCATTTTTTCTTGAACAAGGTTCACAAGGCAAATTTAGAGATCAGCTGAGCGGGGTTGGACGATTAGCGGTTAGGGTTATGAAGCCCGTAACGGCATACGGTTACAGCTTTTGCCTTTTTTTGCCGTTGCCGAATCACGTTTTGACGATACAGGCATCGTTACCGTTGGACGATTTACGGTATTACCACTATAACTAACAGCTTTTACTATTGTTGTGCAAATTCAATGTTAAATTTTGGGGAAACTACTCCAAGATTTATCCTTGACTCATAAAAAGAAGTCTGGTATTATACGTCCTACTTCTTTGCGAGGGGCGAAGCCCCGAAGCAATCTTGCCGAGATTCCTCGCTTCGCTCGAAATGAAGTCTTCAGCTCACCCTTTTTCAAAAAGGTGAGGTTGCCCCGCCAAGGAGTCTGAATACAATAGGTTATCTACCGATAATTAAAAAGGAGAAAATCAGGCATGTTAACCGTCGGAATTGACATAGGTTCTTTATCCACTAATGGAGTCCTTGTTAATGATAATAAAGAAATACTGGCATCCGATATAATTCCCACCGGAGCAAGCAGTAAAAAGGCAGCAGAAAAAACATTTCAAAATGTGCTTAAAACCGCAGGGGTTTCGGAAAAGGATGTAGCTTACATTATTGCCACAGGCTACGGTAGAATTAAGGTGCCATTTGCCAACGAGGTCGTTACGGAAATTACCTGCCATGCGAGAGGGGCTAATTACTTCTTCCCAAATGTTAGGACCATTATTGATATCGGTGGGCAAGATAGTAAGGTGATTAAGGTTGATAGTAACGGTAACGTACTTGACTTCGTTATGAATGATAAATGCGCTGCGGGAACGGGTAGATTCCTGGAGGTAATGGCAAGAACGCTTGAGATTGACCTCGACGATATGGGACCCCTTTCACTTAAAGGAAGAGGTGAATTGGCTATTAGCAGCTTGTGCACGGTGTTTGCCGAATCTGAGGTTGTTTCGCTTATAGGCGCAGACAAAAAAACCCCTGATATTTGCCGAGCTCTTCATATCTCGATAGCCAAAAGGATTACTGCCCAGGTAAAGAGGGTCGGTCTTGAAGGAGAGCTTGCCATGACGGGGGGCGTTGCTAAGAATATCGGGGTTGTTAGAGAGATAGAAAGAACCCTCGCAACAGAGATTAAAATAGCCCCAGAGCCCCAGATTATAGGTGCGTTGGGGGCAGCGCTCATTGCGCTTGAGAATGCTCTTTCCAAATGCGGAATGCGGGATGCGGAATGTGGAATAATTTCACAAACAGAGATTCACTATTCGCAATCGGAAAATGTTGTTTCTATAGCAGATGTCTCATTAGAAGACAGCAGCTTGCCAAAGATAGGCTATATGTGTTCCTACACACCGGTGGAAATTATTAGAGCCGCAGGGTTTCATCCAGTAAGGGTAAGGGGTTCTAATACGGAAGATGCCTCTTCTGGCGAGCACCTATGCTCAAATATCTGCCCTTACATAAAGACGGTCCTCGAAAAGAAGCTCTCTGGTGGATTAGAGCACCTTCACGGTATGGTATTTGCCAATTCGTGTGATGGCATGAGAAGGCTATATGACACGTGGGTCAGGTTAGACGGGAATAAAAAGTTCAATTATATCCTCGATGTTCCCAAAAATAACGATGAGGCGGCAATACACTATTTTGCCGATTTGCTAAAGACCTTTAAAGAAAGGCTTGAGAAATATTTTGGGCGTATCATTCATAATGAAGATATTACCCAGAGCATCTCGCACTACAACAGGGTAAGGGAAAAGGTGAGGCACTTTCTCCAGAATCATTGGGGCGGATATTCAGGTCATTCAGGTTACGAGATACTTACCCTGCTCAAAAAAGGAATAAATGCTTTGCCAGAGAAATTTCACGATTATTTGACGTCCCTTATGAACATGAAAAATTATGCCCATGACACAAGGAAGGTGCCAAAACTCTTTTTG
>JACQHT010000202.1 GCA_016198835.1 Planctomycetota bacterium
GCGGAAAAGTTAGGCTACATTCCACAAGTAATTCTTGCAGGCCGTCGTATTAATGACGGGATGGGTAAATTCATTGCTCAGCGAACCGTTAAGGAGATGGTTCTTGCCGGACACAAAATCCTTAACTCAACGGTAACGGTACTGGGGCTGACCTTTAAAGAAAACTGCCCGGACCTGCGCAATTCAAAGGTAATTGACATTATACGCGAATTGCAAGATTACGGCGTTAATGTTCAGGTTCACGACCCGATAGCAGACCATGCCGAGGCAGAACGTGAATACGGTATTCACCTTATAACCTCAATGGAAAAGCTAAAACCAGCAGATGCGGTTATTGCTGCGGTGGCACATCAACAATACTTGGGGATGTCGGTTGATAGGTTGACCAGGCTTATGAACAAAAAGCCAGTATTGATTGATGTAAAATGTATTTTTGACACAAAGGCTTTTGAAAGAGTAGGCGTGAGGGTATGGGTATTATGACGGTAGCCCAGACGATACAAAGTAGGATAGTATAGGATAATATTTTTGACAGAAGCAAGAAAATGTGTGGCATAACTGGTATCTATAACTTTAAGGATAAAAACAAACGGGTTAGTCAGGAAACTCTCCTTAATATGTGCTCTACAATACGGCATCGTGGTCCCGATGACCAAGGGATATTCCTCGATGCTAATATTGCTCTCGGCATGAGGCGCCTTAGCATTATTGATGTGGCAGGCGGTCATCAACCAATCCCTAACGAAGATAAAACAATCTGGATTGTTTTAAATGGCGAAATATATAACTATTTGGAATTGAGAGAACGCTTGCAAGAAAAGGGTCATCTATTTTCTACAAAGAGCGATACCGAGGTAGTTATTCATGAGTATGAAGAATCTGGAGAAGCATGCGTAGAAAAACTTAGAGGGATGTTTGCGTTTGCCATCTGGGATAGTAAGCAAGAAAAGTTACTTATAGCAAGGGATAGGGTAGGCATTAAACCTCTTTTTTATACAAATATTAATGGTTCCCTTATCTTCGCATCGGAGTTAAAGGCTATTTTAGAATATCCAGGCATAAAGAGAGAGATTGATTGGCGCGCCTTCGATGCCTTCTTTACCCTCTCCTATATACCAGCCCCACTTACAATCTTCAAGGATATTTACAAGCTTCTTCCAGGCCACATTATTGTTTGTGAAAAGGGACAAATCAGGATAGAGAAATATTGGGACATATATTATCAGCCGGATTACAAAAAGAGTGAGGACTACTTTATTGATGGGTTTATGGGATTGCTTGAGGAATCTGTAAAAATCCATCTTATGAGCGAGGTGCCGCTCGGCGCATTCTTGAGCGGAGGAATTGATTCAAGCACTGTGGTTTCCTTGATGGCAAGGAATAACAATTCACAGGTAAATACGTTTTCGATAGGATTTGGCGGGAACGTCGGGGGATACAACGATGAAAGGCATTACGCAAGACTTGTTGCCCAAAGGTATCATACAAACCAGAAGGAATTTGAAGTTAAGCCTGATTTTATAAGGCTGATGGATGAGCTTGTAGGCGCTTTTGACGAACCGTTTGCCGACGATTCCGTGATTCCCTCATACTATGTATGCAAATTAGCAAAAGAGTTTGTTACAGTTGCCCTCTCCGGTCTCGGCGGTGATGAACTCTTTGGCGGATATGAACGATACCTCGGCTTTTCCCTTAGTAATAAATATGAAAGACTGCCTCGTTTCGTCAGGGATAGGATTATTGCACCCATAATAAACCAGTTACCAGAAAACGGAAATGGCAATTATACAATCAATCATTTAAAACGATTTATAAGGGCATCTAATCTCCCCTCTGACCATAGATACCTTAGTTATGTCTCAATGCTTGACGATAAAAGGAGAAAAGACCTGTATTCACGAGCAGTTCAAAACGAGGTAGACTTTTCATGGGTCACTGACCATTTAACATATTATTATAACTCAGAAAATGCTCAGAATCCTTTAGACAGGGTATTCTATCAGGATATTAAGACGTACCTCCCGGAGGACATCCTTGCGGTTACGGACAGAATGAGCATGCACCACTCGCTTGAGGTGCGAGTGCCATTTCTCGACCACAAATTGATGGAATTTTGCGCAACAATACCAGCAGAAATGAAGATACGCCATTTAAAAAAGAAATTTTTGCTTAAGAAGGGTGTTGCTCACCTGCTTCCTTTGGAGATAATTAATCACAAAAAGCAGGGATTTGTTGGTCCCATGTCAACATGGTTACAAAACGATTTAAAGGGGTATGCGCTGGAAGTATTAAGCGAATCGTCGCTAAAACGTCATGGATTATTTAATCCAAAAACCGTCTCAAGCATTCTTGAGGAACATTTTGCCAGAAAAGAGACCCATGACACCTTAATCTGGGCATTAATTGTTTTTGAGACATGGCATAGGATGTACATGAAATGATAATGATAGAGATATTATTCTGGTTATTCATATTCTTAATTTTTTATGCCTATTTAGGTTATCCTTTGCTACTTGCCCTGCTGGCGGTTTTTTTACGCAAACCTGTAGAAAAAAGTGATATAACACCCTCGGTTTCTCTATTAATATCTGCTTACAATGAAGAAAAAGTCATCAAGCAAAAGATAGAGAACAGTCTTTCACTCGATTACCCAAAAGAAAAATTAGAAATTGTTGTAATCTCGGATGCGTCTACAGACAGGACAAATGAGATAGCAGGGGCGTATTGTTCGCCACGGCGAATCTGCCTCAGGTACGACAATACGCCTCTATCACAGGATGGTGGCGTAAAACTTCTTGTTCAACCTGAACGCATGGGTAAAACGGCAGGTCTGAACCAGGCAGTGCCAATGGCTACGGGTGAGATTATTGTTTTCACCGATGCGAATGCTATGTTCCGAAAAGATGCACTAAGAAAGCTTGTTAGACCTTTTGCTGACAAATCAATAGGATTCGTAAGCGGGGTGACTGAATATATTAGCAAGGGGAATACAGGGATAAACGAGGGGATGGGTATATACAGTAAACTTGAACTTTTTATTAAAACAAAAGAGAGCCGGATAGGCTCCGTTGTTGGCGCAGATGGGGCAATCTTCGCCATTAGAAAGAATTTATACGAGCATCTTCACAGCGACCATATCAATGATTTTATTATCCCCATACAGATAGCTAAAAAGGGCTTCAGGGGAATTCAGGAAGACGAGGCTGTATGCCTGGAAGAAAGTGCATCATCCTCCAAAGGGGAATTTAAAAGACAGACAAGGATAATAAATAGATGCATAAAGGGGTTGGTTTCTGAGTGGACAATTTTAAGTCCTTTTAAGTGGAAGCTCTTTGCATTAGAATTATTCAGCCATAAGGTGCTAAAATGGTTAGTGCCTTTTCTGATGGTCTCCGTCTTCTTCTTAAACCTTTTATTAATGTTCCACGGGATTATTTATAATATTATTTTCCTCTGCCAGCTTTCTTTTTATCTCTTTGTTGCTGTGGAAATATTAGTAGAAAAAAATAACGTTAGAGTGCATCTTTTCAGTCTTCCCTATCAATTCTGTTTTTTGAATTATGCAATCCTGAAAGGATGGATTAGTTTTATACGTGGGAATGTGGATACCGTTTGGACACCGGAACGGGGTTGATGCCCCCTACCCCCCCCCTTTTACTGAAGGTGGCAAGGGGGATTTCAGGATATGAACATCCAGAACTTAATAATACAAACAACAGGATTTATCCTGCTAAAATTAATAACTTTAATTACTGGTAAGAAAAGATATTCCCCGGTTAATGGTAGAAAAATAACCGTAATGCACGTAATTTTAACCCTCGATATGGCTGGTATGGAGCACGTAGTATATAACCTTACAAAAAATTTAAATAAGGACATTTTTGAAGTAACAATCGTTGTAATTCTAAGACGAGGTCCACTGGCTGCAGAAGTAGAAAAGCATGGCATTAAGGTAATCTCGGCAAAAAGGATGCTTCGCTTTGTGCCTCTTATTTACCCTTACGAGCTAATTCGTTTAATAAGAAAAATAAAACCCGATATTATTCACAGTCACTCAGGTTGCTGGCATTATAGCCCATTGGCTGCGAGGCTCTGTAATGTTCCCGTTACCATACACACTGAACACGGTCGTATCTTTCCTGAGACTAAATCACTTATTTTTTGTGACAGGCTATATTTTAGATTTACTAACAAATTAGTTACGGTTTCTGAATATCTTACAAGTTATATGCAAGAGGTTGTAAAATTAGATAGCAGGAAAATCATACAGATTGAAAACGGTGTGGATACAGAACAGTTCACGAGTCACGAACGACGAACGACGAGCGACGACTATACCATTGGTATCGTAGCACGCCTTGAACCAGTAAAAGACCATTTAACCCTTATAAATGCGTTCGCTGAGGTAATAAAAATAGTTCCAGACTGCAAATTACTAATTATTGGAAATGGCTCTCAAAAACAAAACATAGAAGAACAAATTCAAATGTTGAAATTATCTGACAAGGTGCTTCTCCTGGGCGAACGCAAGGATATACCTGAATTACTATCAATTATGGACATTTTCGTTCTCTCATCCTTAACCGAAGGAACTTCTTTAACACTTTTAGAAGCGATGGCATCTGGAAAACCTGTAGTAGCTACAAATGTTGGGGGCAATGCAAAGGTTGTAATAGACAACGAGACTGGTTTTCTGGTGCCTCCCGGGGAACCTTCAATTATGGCAGAAAAAATAATCAAACTCTTAAAGGATAGGAATTTAATTAATGAAATGGGTACAAAGGGTCGAAACAGGGTACTCGAGCATTTCAGTCTTGATAAAATGGTCAATGCTTATGAAAAACTTTATCTTAATTGCCTGAACGGTATCAATATTTAAGAATCGTATCCTAAAAAGGGTGGCATGGACAAACTTGTTTGTCCGTGTTGTGGTGGAATTATGACTTAGGAAGGAATGTAAACTTCTGAAATGAAAAAAACTCAATTTGCCCGACTTGCCTTTGAGCAAACAACTAATTATGTACTTCAGGAAGCATCGCTGTGGTCGGGCAGATGCTTCTGTAAACCTACATCCATTAATATTGACATAACAAGCCGATGCAATTGCAGGTGCATGCAATGCGATATATGGAAAAAGGACGTAGATTCTGAACTTACCACTGAACAATATAAGGAAATATTCTCAAAGCTTCGCAAATGGATGGGCAAATTCAATCTTACAATTGGCGGTGGCGAACCTTTTATGCGAAAGGACCTCGTAGAATTAATTGCCTTCGCCAGCAAAAATGGCATTTTGACAAATGTCCTGACAAATGGCATTTTAATAAACGAGAAAATAGTATCACATCTGGAGCAGTCGGGACTTAATAGAATAGCAATATCTTTAGATGGTTTTACCCCCGAAACAAACGACCTTACACGCGGCATAAAAGGGGCATTTGAAAAAACCTTAAAGGCAGTAGACCTCTTAAGCGGAATGAAGTCCGGACCTCTTGTCACTGTGTCAACCATTATTATGAAAACCAATTTGAATGATTTGGTAGAGATGGCGAAATGGGTGGATATAAAAGGAATTAATGGGATACTCTTTCAGCCGTTAAATGCCAACTTTGCCGCCGAATATAAACATGACTGGTATAACACAAATGAATTATGGATAGATAATTATAACGATGTTTGCCGTGTACTCGATGAACTTATAGAAATGAAGCGAAGGGGAACACGCATCATTAACTCGATTAAGCAACTTGAAGATATGAAGGCATATTTTAAGAACCCCAATGCACCGACAGAAAAAAGAAAATGCAAGGTAGGCATGCAAAATTTTTGTATCACACCAAATGGCGATGTACAACTATGCTATCAAATGAACGCAATCGGGAACGTTGTCAGAGACACCCCCATAAATGTTTGGAATTCAGAAAAGGCAAAACAACTCAGGAAGATTATCAAATTTTGTAAAAGACCTTGCAGTATTTTGAACTGTAATTATAGCGGTGGTTTCCGTGAAAAGGCAGCGAAATTTGCAAGCTACATCGTTAAATTAAAGTGATGCCACGTGAGAGGTCGTAAAGTGAACATACTATTTATATGTGCTTTTATTCCATATCCACCTCACGGCGGCGCATACCAGAGAACGTACAACTTACTCAAGCACATTGCCAAAAATAATGACGTATATCTTATCGGTTTTATAAAAGAAAAGAACGACCCTGAAAATGCAAACTACCTTAAGAAGATATGTAAAGAGGTTCATGCATTTTATCTGCCAGATGACTGGTCAAGGATAAGCCTTGTCAAATCACTCTTCTTAAACCTCTTTTCGCAACTACCTTACACTGCTCAAAAATATTACTCTATGCAGGCAAGACAAACCATAGCCAAGCTAATTCGAAGAGTAAACTTCGATATCCTTCAGTGCGATATGATTGACCTGGCAGGATATATTTATGACTATAATCCAAAAGCCACTGTCTTAGTAAACCACAACGTAGAATCTACGCTCATACTCAGGCACGCAGAGGTAGAGAAGAATCCATTGAAAAAATGGTTTTTTTACCTCCAGTACAAAAAATTATTACGCTATGAAAGAAAGATGTGCCCGATGTTCAAGTGTTGTGTGGCAGTCTCTGAATTAGACAAACAACAATTGCAGTTAATTTCTCCACAGGCAAGATTCTCAGTAGTCCCGAACGGCGTTGACGTTGATTACTTCCAGCCCCAAAAAACACAAGTTGAGAAAAACACCCTTATATTTGCTGGCCGCACAGACTGGTTACCCAACATTGACGGCTTAAAATTTTTCTATCAAGAAATATTGCCCCTGATAAAAAAAGAAATAAAAGATGTCAGATTAACTATAATAGGTAAAGCCAGAACAAATAATGATATTGGTCTTCCCTTGACAGAAAATGTAACACACCTTGGATTTGTAGAAGACGTAAGACCGTATATTGGAAAAGCCGCTGTTTACATTGTCCCTCTCCGAATTGGGGGCGGTACCAGGCTCAAGATACTCGATGCTATGGCTATGGGAAAGGCTATTGTCTCCACATCCATAGGCGCTGAAGGAATTGATGTAACCCATGGGAAAAACATCCTTATCGCCGACACGCCAGAGGACTTTTCAAAACAAGTAATCAGGGTATTAAATGACTCAAACCTAAGAGAAAGCCTCGGCAAGGAAGGCAGAAAATTGGTAGAAGAAAAATACTCGTGGGATATTATCGGTAAAAAGATGGATGAGATATACAATACCACCCACATATAATTAACCACAGAGACACAGAGGCACGGAGAATCTCTGTGTCTCCGTGCCTCTGTGGTTTTACCTATCGACCCCGGCGGTTTGTAATAAGACATGCTTTATTGCAGGTGGAAAATCAATTAAAATGAAGTATGCGGCAGGATATAAATAATCTTCTCCCTCGTTATCTACTACGCGAATGTAATTTGATTTTACAGCGTTTTCGTCAGGTAAAACCTGATAAATCCTGCGTGGAGTCAACAGGTCCGGGTCATCAGTATTGACACAAATAGCAAATTGTGGTGTTGTTTTCTTACGTTTTACCATATCTAATATCTAATCCAAAAAACGTTTAATTCTCATCTTCTTTTTACCAATACCATGCGCTTCAAACCAATGGACCTCAGCAAGACGTATAGTACCATCAACCAGACAAACTTGAGCAATCCCCTTCAGTTTTCTCCAACGTCCTTTCCCATATCGTTTACGCAAAAGTGGAAGTATGCGAATACTACTTCCTGAGGCAATAGTTTCTATCTCTGTAATCTTACCGATTATCTCAAACGTCATTAAGCCTGATTGTAACAGAAGCAACCATATTATTCAAGAATATAAGTGGGGAACAGCCTCAGTATCCCCCATTTTGAAAGGAAGAAGGTTGGTAGAGGAAAAGTATTCGTGGGATGTTATCGGTAAAAAGCTGGATGAGGTTTACACCACCGCTTGTAACGACAATCTACTGCCACCCTGAGCCTGCAAAACTTCGTTGCCTACCCTGTGTCATTCTGAGCGTAGCGAAGAATCTCTTTTGTCATTGCGAGCCGAAGGCAAAGCAATCTCGTTCACTTATCATCCACTTCTTTAATCTCTAAATAATCAGGCAATTTATAACTATCGAGAATGCCATCTCGCTCGTTGTCAATCCCTATTTCAAGTCTCTGATTCATTTCTGGAGAAAAGGTAAACGAAGCCTTTCCTTTTTTGGGGATTTTAAGCCCCTTGAACTCCACCTCATACGCCTCTCCTGTCCTCTTGTATCTACCGATTCTCAAATCCACTTCCTTTCCATCACGTGAATATACATCAAAGACAACGTCCTTTCCCGTGTAAAAGGCTTGAGTAGTTGGACAATAACCGCATTCCCCAGTAATCAAATCACAATGTTTAGTAGGAATAAGTCTAACCTTGTCCTCCGTATCGTATGCCTTAATAATGCTATTAGCAGAGGCGCAAATAAAGTACCCATCGGGGTTGGGACTCACCGCCCATGTAACCGGGTCATACCAGCGTCCAGTAAATGCATCGTCCTCGATATAATCTACATAGGGCGGACTGGGAGGACCTGGAACGTAAACCGTTGCCTGTTTTCTACCCACGCTATATCCCTGCTTTCCCCAATACCCATTCCATTCTATCCAGTTAACCTCCTCTTTGTCTAAATCTACCAGTTTATATGTATAATTAGAAGAAATAGACTCTCCTTCCGGCACAATCACATCGCCCTGTTCTGACGTCTCATCTATGCACTGGTCACAAATAGTCAATGACTGATACCACGTGTGATTACCCGGTTCATTCCAGCTTCCATGCCCTCCGAGGCTCACATATACCTTAGGGTGGTCGCCACTTTTGCTAACCTTCGGGTCATCCCACGGCAACGTCATGCCACCTTTATGAATGGAGTAGGTAATCAGCAGTGGTTGGTTATCACTACCAAAAACAATCTGAATCATCTCCCAGTCGCCCTCGTGGTCATCATCCCAATCATTATAGACATAAAAGAACCAGTATTGAAGCACTGTCCTTTTATTGCCGCCATCATACGTAGTAAATTGTCTTCCATAAACAGTTTGGTCTATTTTCCAGTTCCTCTTGTTTAATTCTTTCTCCTTGTATTTTAACCAAAGGTAATATTTTTTTTCATCAAAATTATTAACTAACTCTTGCAAGGTGGGTGTATTATCAACCAGTTTATCCTTTTTCCATTCCCTTCTTTCCCACAGTCGCGAATTCTTTAACATATTCATTACATCCGTAGGATGGTAGCGTTCATCTTCTTGCATGTACAGAAGCGGGGCATATTTTTCAAGAAGGGTTTCTTCCTGTGGTGACACGGTAAAAGTTGTTTTTTCCTTATCGTTGTTTTCATTGCTCTGGTTGGCAGTGCTATCCACGTCCGCTATTACCCAGACGTAGTTCGTTCCAGTGGGACGGTTGCTTGGGATTGTAACGGGACTATTGA
>JACQHT010000203.1 GCA_016198835.1 Planctomycetota bacterium
AAATAGAATCATCTAAACAGAAAAATAAAGAGCAAAATTCAACCTCTCCTTTATCCCCTCCTTACAAAGGAGGGGATTGAGGGGTGGTTATAGATTGTCTTGGCCGTTTTAATTCCTGAACCTGTCATGCCATGTCGACATGGCGCGGTCAGGAACAGGTTTTGAATTTTCGTTTACCCCGTTATAAGCCCCACCATTTTAAGACACCCCTTGTAGAGTTGCTTATTGGTTTATTTTAAAGCTTCTAAGGGGGTTTGATATTTCTATTGAATTACTTCACCTCTCCAGAATTTACCACCATCCAAATTTTTCCTGCATCTTGTTTTGTCATACCTAATCTGTTATCATATTTAAGAATATCATGGCCAATGGTAGATTTGGCATTTCAAAGAATGTATTCATATTAGGGCTGGTCAGTTTCTTTAATGACATTGCCTCGGAGATGATTTACCCCATAGTGCCTATTTTTCTGACATCGGTTTTAGGGGCGCCGATGGCAATTGTAGGGCTAATCGAGGGCATTGCCGAATCAACGGCAAGCATACTGAAGGTCTTTTCTGGCTGGCTTTCGGATAAGGCTGGAAAGAGGAAGCCGTTTACGGTAATGGGTTACAGCCTTTCGACCTTTGCAAAACCGCTTTTGTTTTTTGCCAATGCATGGTATGTAGTTTTAATAGCACGTTTTGTGGACAGGATGGGTAAGGGATTGCGGGCGCCTGCAAGGGATGCCTTAATAGCCGATTCAGCCCTTGAAGGCACCATTGGAAGGTCCTTCGGTTTCCACAGAGGAATGGACACGGCTGGTGCAACGGTAGGGCCGCTTCTTGCCCTCTTACTAATCTATATTTTTAATAACAACTTCCGCCCAATATTCCTCATCACAATTATCCCATCCGCAATTGGGGTTCTTTTGTTATTGTTCCTTGTAAAAGAGAAGGTGAGGAATATCGCCGTTCATGCAGAGCCTGTAAAACTAAATATAAAGCAATTTAGCCCACAGTTTAAAATGTTCCTGCTAATCAGCCTGGTTTTTGCTGTGGGGAACAGTTCCGATGCCTTTCTAATCCTTCGAGCAAAGGACCTGGGTTTCACTACATTTTCCGTTGTTTTAGCCTATGTGGTATATAATTTCTTTTATTCATTTCTTTCACTGCCATTCGGTCATTTATCAGACAGAATCGGGCGCAAAAGGGTAATCACAGCAGGCTTTTTAGTCTTTGCCCTCGTCTATTTTGGGTTTGCCTTATCAAATAACCCCGTAAATTGCTGGTTTTTATTTGCTATTTATGGATTTTATATGGCTCTCACGGAAGGGGTTAGCAAGGCATACATCTGCGACTTAACGCCATCGAATAAAAGGGGCACTGCCCTTGGGGTTTATTATACACTTACTGGCATGGTTACCTTTTTCGCGAGCCTCGTTGCCGGCTTACTCTGGAATTACGTTAGCGCCGGGGCGCCGTTTATATACGGAGGGATGATGGCTCTCCTTGCATGTTTGTTGTTCATAACCCTAAAGCCAAACCACGAGGGATAGGGGCGTATAGCAATACGCCCCTACTCAGGGTTGCCTTCGGTTAGCCATTTATATATTTTGAGTTCCCTTTCAGCCCTACCGAACATGCCTTTTTTATTGTAGATTTCACTTCAAATTCCTGAACCTGTCAGGAACAGGTTTTTTTTGATGGATACTTGACAAAATCTGCATATTGTGATATTATTAACATATCAAGATATATTAATATGAGGACAATATGGAATTGATTGTTGAATTTAAGGCATTGGCAGACCATACAAGGCTTAGAATATTGGGCATATTACTCAACAGGAGTCTTTGTGTTTGTGAGATAATGGACATCCTTGGAATGACTCAGTCCAGGATATCAAGGCATTTGGGGGTACTGAAACAGGCAGGATTCGTTAAGGAAGAAAGAAGGGGTAAGTGGGTTATTTACAGAATCGCTCACAAACGTAGTGCTGTTCTTGCTTATATTCAAAAGCAACTTAAAGGCGACCATTCACATACAATTGATTTGGCAAGAATAAAAAGGACATTGAGAAAAAAGCTTTGCCCAATAGACTATTAATTATCGGGAATTAATAAAATGAAACGTAGTCTAAATATCTTTGAGAAGTTTCTTCCACTGTGGGTTTTGTTATGTATCATCGGTGGGATAATGTTGGGTAGACTTGCCCCTGAGGTTGCTCTTAAGTTGGATTCTTTTTCTTACTATCAGGTCTCCATCCCCATTGCTATATGCCTCTTCTTTATGATGTATCCCATTATGGTAAAAATAGACTTTGCGGAGGTGATAAAAGCAGGAAAAACCCCTAAACCAGTGTTATTGACCTTATTTGTTAACTGGGCAATAAAGCCTTTCACTATGTATGCAATCGCAACAGTCTTTCTTGGCTATGTCTTCAGGGATTACTTGCCAGGAATAGAAGTGGTGAAGTCCGGGCAGGAAGTGGAACTATGGCGGAGCTACATTTCAGGGTGCATACTCCTTGGTATTGCCCCATGCACGGCAATGGTGTTGATGTGGAGCTACCTTGCTGAGGGAAATGATGGGCTCACGCTTGTAATGGTGGCGATTAACTCGCTGAGCATGTTAGTTCTTTACGGACCTCTTGGAGGGTTTCTTCTCGGTGTCAACGCTATGCCGATTCCGTGGCAGACTATTTTACTATCGGTACTTATTTATGTTGCCCTACCACTTTTAGCTGGTTATATTTCAAGAAAATTGGTTATAAGGACTATGGGGTTGGCTTGGTTTCAAAG
>JACQHT010000008.1 GCA_016198835.1 Planctomycetota bacterium
TCTTCAGATTTAGCCTTCTTCATAGATTCTCCTTTCCTTGCGGGTTGTAAGACGCGCACTTATAATCCTTATACGTTCTCCACGGTCCGTATGCGAAACGACGAGTAACCGTTTATGTCGTGACAATCCAAAAGTGATGTATCGCTGTTCATTCGCAGAATGGTCAGGGTCAGCGAAGGTTACAGCCAAAGGATCCCCAAAAACCGTTGCCGTCTCTTGAAAAGTAACGCTATGCTTTTGTTCATTTGCAGCAGCCTTTTTTGGGTCCCATTCAAATTCCATCCTTGCCTTCCCTCAATCATTATAACAGATAATATATCAGAAAACGGCTTATTATTTGGTAATTCTATGGACACTATGCGTAATTTGGAAGTCAATAATTAGCAAGCAAGCTAAAATTCCTACAAGCTGGCAAGCTTGCAAGCCTGTTAGCTTGTAAGCTTTAATCAAACCTCTTTATTACAACATTTTGTTTCAGTCTTTCTATGTATGCTTTTTTTAGATTATTTGAATACTCTTGTTCGAGTTTGTGGAAGATTTCCTCCTGAACGGATTGAAAACTGCGTACTATGGTAGGCTTACTTTCCTCAATCTTGATTATATGGTAGCCAACCGACGATTCGAGAATGGGGCTTATCTCGCCATCCTTCATCCGAAACGCCTCATCCCTTAGTTCTTTGCGTAAACTATCAACCTCATCGAAATCCCACAAACCACCCCTTAAAGCGCTCGGTTCCTGAGAATAATTTTCTGCCAGGGTTGCAAAGTCCTCACCTTGCTTCAATCTGCCTAACAGTTGCTTTGCCATCCATTTTGCATCTTCCTTTGTATTATACCCTGAAAACTTTATTAGTATGTGTCGTAATTTCACCCTCTTTTCTTCCTGGTATTCCTTAATGTGCTCATTATAATATTTTCTGACATCCTTTGGTGGTACGGACACCTTTGTATAAACATGCTCACGCATGATTTTGTCAATCATTAAGTCCTCCCGTAATTCCACCTTCTTTTCGGCAGGATTAATCCCTTGACTGTTTGCAATCTCGTAGAACTTGCTAATAGAACCTACCTCTCTGACGGCTCCTTTAAGGAAAGAATCCAACTCCTTATTAATCTCTTCTTTCTTAGACTCATCGCCGCCAAAGACACGTTCGGCTTCAATTACAAGCACCTTCCGGTCAATTAGTTCATTAATGACTTCCTGGGCCAGTTGACGTTTTATCTGGTCTAATTCAGCGCCACTGTATTTTTTTTCTGCCTCTACAACTGCAATTGCAGCCCGCTTTGCAACATCGTATTCTGTTATTATCTCATCATTAACAACGGCAACTATTGCGCCTGCTTTATCGGCAGTTGCAGGTCTTGTACCCACGCAAAACACTATGAAACCGCATAACAAAACTACATTGCTAAATTTTAGCATTAACTCCCTCCTTACTTATGTTCATGGTAGACAACGAACTTTATGTTAGTTGAATGAATCAACGCGCCCGCAAGGCGGGCACCCGAACCTCGTTGTCTACATACGTTGTAAGTTGTCATGGTGTTAGTATTTTCTTAAGAAAATTTACAGTATCTTCTGGTGAAATATTTTTTCGTGGAAGATGTAGATGGAGTGTATCTTCGTTGATTATGCGTACCCTATTTTTCAGAGGTTTAAGATACCTTTCTACCTTTTTAAAATCTAAGAATCGAAGGATAATCTTCCCATTTACCCGTGCGAGTGACTGTATCTTTGACGCCTGTGCGGCAATCCGTAGCTCACTCTCGGCAAACAGATGCTTGACAGGCAGCGGAGGGGGTCCGAACCTGTCCTTCAATTCCTCCT
Source organism: Planctomycetota bacterium (assembly GCA_016198835.1). Taxonomy (GTDB): domain Bacteria; phylum Planctomycetota; class Brocadiia; order Brocadiales; family Subterrananammoxibiaceae; genus Subterrananammoxibius; species Subterrananammoxibius californiae. The sequence goes on from JACQHT010000008.1 coordinate 1,829, forward strand.
TGACTTCATTTAGCTCATCAACAGTACTTGAACGATTCAACTTCCTGTAGATTTCCATTTTCTGCCTGCTGTCAGGGATATAATCGTCAGGCAGGTATGAATTTAGATTAAGCGCTATTGAAACGTCTATTGGCACTGTTACAGGCTCATTCTTTGCCCTTTTAACAGCCATTTCAAGAAAACGACAGTACATCTCATATCCTACGGCAACAATATGTCCGTGCTGTTCCGTACCCAGTATGTTTCCCGTCCCGCGAATCTCAAGGTCACGCATAGCAATCTTAAAACCAGCGCCAAGTTCCGCAAACTCTTCTATTGCCTTGAGCCTTTTCTCCGCCTCAGGAGTAATCGGGCGGTCTGAAGAGATTAGAAGATATGCGTATGCGCGGTGTTTGTAACGTCCCACACGGCCTCGCAATTGATGCAAATCTGCAAGACCAAACGTCTCTGCACAGTTAATGAAGATTGTATTAACGGTGGGAATGTCAAGCCCGGATTCTATAATTGTTGTGGAAACCAGTATATCAAATTTCCTATCAACGAACTCAAGCATCCGCCTTTCGAGCATATGCACAGGCATCTGACCATGCGCAACCGCTATCTTTGCCTCCGGGACAATCTTTGATAGTGTTTCAGCAATACGCTCTATATTATATATTCTATTGTGGACAAAATACACCTGCCCGTCGCGGTTTAATTCGTGAAGGATTGCCTGCCTTATGCTTTCAAGCTCAAAGCGCATGAGCTGGGTATAGATGGAGAGCCTGTCCTGTGGTGGGGTGTTTAAGGTCGAAATGTCTCTTATTCCAAGTAATGACATGTGAAGCGTGCGGGGTATAGGAGTCGCAGTAAGCGTAAGAACGTCCACCGTGCTTCTAAGCCTTTTTAACCGCTCCTTATGTTCTACACCAAATCTTTGCTCCTCATCTATTATAACTAAACCCAAATCCTTGAAATGGACGTCCTTTTGCACTAATCTGTGCGTCCCTATAACGATGTCTGCCTGTCCTTTTTCAGCCCTTTCTAATATTTCTTTTTGTTCCTTATGTGTTTTGAATCTACTGAGGACATTAATCTGAATTGGATAATCTGCCATGCGCTCTGAGAATGTGCGGTAGTGCTGCTGTGCAAGGATGGTTGTTGGGACAAGCACAGCAACCTGTTTGCCAGCCATTACAGCCTTAAAGGCTGCCCTGATTGCAAGCTCCGTCTTGCCATAACCAACGTCGCCGCAGATTAACCTGTCCATAGGCCTTGGTGATTCCATGTCCTTTTTAATCTCCTCTGCCACATTGAGCTGGTCTTCAGTCTCCTGGTATATAAACTCTGCCTCAAACTCCCGCTGCCAGTCACTATCATGTGGATAGGCTATGCCAGGCATTGCATTCCTTATAGCCTGGATATGAAGGAGTTCGCTTGCAAGGTCAGTAACGGCTTTTTCGACGTGTTGTTTTCTCTTCACCCATGCCTGCCCGCCGACCTTACTCAACCTGGGAATGCGCTCTGTACCGCCAATGTATTTTTGCACAAGCTCAATCCTGGTTGCCGGTACGTAGACCTTGGTCCCTTCGTCAAATTCTATTATAAGATACTCTCGCTTCTGTCCCTCTTCTTCAAGTCCACCCAAGGGATAGGCGGACTCGCCCCACCCAAAAGATGGCGGGCAGGCAATATTTTGGGCGAGGGTTTCAATGCCAAGAAATTTGCCTATCCCGTGTGCGGCGTGAACAACGTAATCACCCTTCTCAAGCTCAAGGAATGAGTCAATTGCCCTGCCTGGGATGGGCTTCTTAGGCTCTCTTCTTTGTTTGTATCTCTTGAAAATCTCATGATGAGGAAGAAGCGCAGCAGAAATATCCCTGAACTGGAAGCCGTGGGACAAACGTCCAATCCGCAATTCGAGTCTTTTTTCTAAACGAGGCGCTGTATCTTCCAAAAGCTCATGAAGCCTTTGCTTCTCCGCCTCGTTGTTGCAGAACACGATGGTGCGGGCGTTTAA
>JACQHT010000195.1 GCA_016198835.1 Planctomycetota bacterium
GCTCGTGGGGTGTATGTGCCGAGTGAAATGCCGCTAAAAAGGTCTTTAAAGAAGTTTTCAAGGGTTTTAACAAGTCCAACCCTTTGTCCGTCTTCTATTTTGCCATCCTGAGTTATATAACTGAATTTTGCGCTACAGGATGCATCCTTTAACATATTTACAAAATTACTCTTTGCATCCTTAATGTCCTTACCAACCCTTTTTATAAGGCACGTATGCTCAACGCCTTTATTAGCAACCTTACCGTTAGCATCCACAAAGACACTATCACCCCCAGGACTTGAAAGCAACCGGTCCTCTTTGTACATTCTCATCTGCTCCATAAACGAATGAGTCGTGAGTCCTGAGTCGGGAGTCTGGAGTCCTGGGTTCTGACCCTCGACTCTTGACTCCCGACTTTGAGACTCTAATTTCAGGATATTATCAAAGGTTGGTGGTTCTGGCTTGCTGTAGGTTACATGGAGCGCTTGTATGGGGACTTTGTCATTGTACATTGCGATGCCAGTCATTTCCATACTAAAGATATTGCGCAAATTTAGTGCCATTATACCCTTGCATCTCAAGTACTGGAGGCTAAAAGGCTAAGAGGCTAAGAGGCTAAAAGGTGAAACCATGACAAACTTTCCCATACAGGTAAATTATGCCAGAATCCTTCCCCTACTGTGGCACAATGTGCAGGGTGGCTTGACCTTATTACCAAAAAACATTATAATCAAATTGCTTTATCTACAGCCTTATTTATAAAAGGAACACCGTATGAAGCTTTCTACCTTCGCCGTGAAGAAGCCTATTGCTACGCTCATGGTCATTATAGGCATAGTAGTTGTAGGGATAATATCATGGCGAAACATTCCGTTACTCTTCTTCCCGGAATTTTCTGGAAGTAGCTTGAGGATAGAAGTGGCATATAAATCCTCGTCCCCCGGTGAGATTGAAGATTTGATAACCAGGCCCATAGAGGAAATAATGGGGACTGTAAAGCATCTGGTCACAATGAAATCCACATCGTCCTCAAATATCGCAAACATCACCCTTGAATTCAAGCTCGGCACTAATATGGACCTCGCCGCATTGGAGGTGGAGACGAAGCTTGAACAGGCGAAGAAAGAACTCCCCAAGGATGTGGAGAGGATGCAAGTCTTTAGATTCCAGAGTACGGATATGCCTGTAATAATGTTCTCCATTTCATGCAAAGGGGACAGGGCAAGGTTGTATGATATAGCGGAGAAGATACAGCGCGAAATCTTGAGGATTGATGGTATAGCAGGGGTTGAGATAAGCGGCATGAATAAAAAGCAACTACTTGTTGAGCTCGACCGCGAACGTGTCCAAACCCACCATATAGAACCATATACGCTCAGACAAACACTGCTGGGAAACAACGTAAACATATCAGCAGGCGAAATAACAGAAGGAGACAAAAAGTACATTGTGCGCGCCGTAGGGGAATTTAATGATGAGGCAGAAATCGCACAACTGCCCTTAAAGAAGGGGCTGATTAGACTTTCTGACGTTGCAGATGTTAGTTATAGTTTTGTTGCCAGCACGAATTATCAACGTTTAAATAGCAACGATGCCGTTGCACTGTATGTTATGAAGACGTCAACTGCTAATATTGTTAGCGTGGCAAAGGCTGTTAAACGGACACTCAACGAGCTTAAAAGGGGGTTTAGTGGTGACAATCTTCAGATACTTATATTCCGCGACAGGTCAAAAGAAATCGTCGAAAGGCTTGCAAGCTTGAGAAATAATGGCGTATACGGGGGCGTACTGGTCATAATCATACTGTACTTATTCTTAAGGAACGTAAGAAGCACATTAATCATAAGTATGGCTATTCCAGCTTCTGTCCTATGTACATTTACTATAATATTTATGTTAAGAAAGTTTTTTGGGTCAGACATTACAATAAACGTCATTTCCCTTATGGGCTTAATCCTCTCGGTGGGCATGTTGGTTGACCCTGCGATTGTAGTGCTTCAAAACATACATCGGCACAAAGAAACATATAACATAGATGCAAAACAAGCTGCCATTCTTGGTAGCAGTGAGGTAGGGCTTGCATTGTTAGCGGCATCCGCAACAACAATGTGCGTGTTTGCCCCCATGATTTTTCTCCCCAAGACTATGTGGGGCATATTTATGCATGACTTTGGTGCAACCGTATGCATTGCCATTGGAGCCTCCTTGCTTGTTGGCTTAACGCTGATACCCCTTGCAGGCTCACGAATCCTTATTGGCAAAGAAAGGGAACCGTTCAGGTACATCAGCACCATTACGAGGCTTTACACAAGACTTATTAAGGTTACCTTGAGATATAGATGGATAACCATCGCAGGCGCATCAGCCTTATTGGCGGTATCCTTTTACGTGTATAAGCATCTCGAAAGGGAATGGGTTCCGAGACCCATGTATAGAGAGGTTCGTATCAGAGTAGATACCCCTAAAAGCTACGACATCCAGCAGACGAGAAGATTATTTATAATATTGGAAGATACTCTTAAAACGAAGAAGGACGAATTGGAAATAGCCACTATCTCAAGCAGTTTCGACCGTGGAGGCGGCATGCTCGATGCATATCTTACCGATGAGAATGTGGCGAAACGACCAATTAGTGCAATAGCAGACCAGCTAAAAGCAAGTTTGCCAGAGATTCCCGGCGTTCGATACACCCATCCAAAATGGTATAGCGCCAGCCAGGAAAGGGGTATTGCGCTGGAACTTAAAGGGCGCAATCCAGAAACACTTGCGAAGCTCGCTAAGGATGTGAAGCAAACTCTTCAAGCTATTCCTGAGCTAAAGGACCTTGACGTAAGCGTGGAAAAGGAAACGGATGAGTTTCTGGCATATATCAATAGAAATAAGGCGCATAAATATGGGCTGTCACCACAAAGGGTTGCATTTGGGGTGATGGGCGCATTAAGCGGACGCTCCGTTGGACAATTCAAAAAAGAGGGCCGTCAGGTTGATATAAACATCCAGTTAAAAGAAGAAGACCGCCAGAATCTTGACCAACTTAAAAATTTGGCGCTCGATGCCTCGAATGCGAATAATGTTGCACTTGGAACGCTTGTTGATTTTGAACAGAGAAAAGGACCAATGACAATCGAACACCTCGACCGCCAGCCAGTAGTTAAGGTAACAGGAACTTATAGTGGCGTGGGAATTAAAAAGTTGTATGATTCGGTCTTCAAAGCCATGTCTTCTGTAAGCCTCCCTGCCGGATATTCGTGGAGCATGGGAGAAGATTACCGAAGATATAAGGAAGATGAAGCGGGTTCAAGATTTGGTCTAACACTGGCGCTGGCGCTTATCTATATAATTATGGCGTCACTATTTGAATCGTTTATTCATCCTTTTACAATAATGTTATCAATCCCATTTGCATTTACTGGCGTAGCGTTCTCATTTTACCTTCTTAATATCCCGTTAGACAAATTAACGGAGACAGGCCTGCTCCTGCTTTGCGGGGTTGTGGTAAATAATGCAATAGTTCTAATTGATTACATTAACCGCCTGCGAAGCGCTGGAATGGACACGAGCAGTGCAATTATAAAGGGCGGATGTGACCGTTTGCAACCTATTTTAATGACAGCATTAACAACAATACTCGGCATATCGCCGATGGTTATACCGCTCCTTCTGCCTGGTCTGTTTGGACCGCTTGAAGGGCGGGAGGGGATGTGGGCGCCGATGGGGCTTCTAATGCTTGCCGGCTTAACAACATCCACGTTCCTTACTTTAATTATCTTGCCCACGGTCTATTCTCTTATGGATAGCTTAAGCAATTTAGTCAAAAGATTATCAGATTATGCCTTGAAACTTACCCCTCACCCTAACCCTCTCCCGCAAGGGGAGAGGGAAAAATGGGATTCTTATCCATTTAAATTACTTCCGAGTTACGAAGAGGTGGTCAAAAGCAAAGAAAAATTCAACGAGGCATTCCGGCTTTTTTATAATGAACAGGACACTATAAGGGGAAAAACACTCGTCCAGAAGAGCGGAGACCAATAC
>JACQHT010000211.1 GCA_016198835.1 Planctomycetota bacterium
GTACCGTTACTAACGAAAATTCAGCCGCTACAAAGAAACCGTTTAACAGGACAAAGAACGGTATTGAAAGAAGGCTTAATATACTATCGAAAATTGAAGGTAAAGACATTTTTGATTCCCCTTTACACAAACCTTGGTAGACAACGAGGTTTTACCTCGTTGATTTCAACGGACATAAAGTCCGTTGTCTACCATAAAAATATGCAATCAAATGAGCGTTATAAAAACCACTCCTACAATCATGACCACACTTCCAAGTAATCGTTCCTTTATGTTAACCTCTTTGAATACCAACGCCCCGTACATTATGCCAAAAAGGAGGCTTGTGCGTTTGACGGATATCATGTAGGAGACATCGGTCAGGCTTATAGCTATACAATGATTAAGCATCATAAGGGCAATGGATGCTCCTATAAGAGCAAACATCTTAGGACGCGAAACAATCATAGAAAGTGACGCTTTACTTTTGTATTTCATGAGGGGAAACAGCGCTATCCCGAGGATTATTGGATAGACGCTGCCGAAGAAGACAGGGCTTGAATGCTGAATTGCCATCTTGCCTAAGTTCGAGGTTATGCTATATATAAAGGCGACAATAATCATAAGGACAGAGCCCCTTTCTCTTCCGATAGCCCTGAAAGGCTCGAGTATGCCTTTGTAAGTAGTATGAACATGGAGTAGGTATGCACCGGCAGTAACAAGGAGAATGCCTATCAAACCAAATTTGCCCGGTCGCTCACCCAGCATGAAAAAGGACGTTGGTATAAGAAAGACAGGGGTCAGCGCAAGAAAGGGAAGCGTGAGGGAAAGGGGCGATGACTTTATTGCCTTAATATAAAGAATCAGCGCCGTGACTTCCAAGGGGATAAGAAGGATTACCGGGAAAAAGAATGCAATACCCAATTCGGGGAATTTGATAAATGGAAGTATAGCAATAAGGAATGGGGTAGCATATCCAAGCCTTACCCAGGCAACAAGATACTCGTTACTATCCTCCACAGCCTTCTTGCAAAGGGCATCCGCTGATGCACCGAAGAATGCGGAAAGTAGTGCGTTTAAGACCCAAAACATAGCTGATAGCTCTTAGCTCATAGCTCATAGCTCATAGCAATCAACTATGAGCTATCAACTATGAACTATGAGCTAATATTAGAACAACTTATCCAGTAATTCTTTCTTCAGCGACTCGTAGTCCTTTTCTGTAATTAGTCCCTCATCCTTCATGTCCCTGAGTTCCTTGAGTTTTTCCCTGACGCTCTTATTCTTTTGTTCTTGCATAACTATATGAGCCTTTTTAGAGCGGTAGTCATCCTCTGTAATTAGCCCCTCATCTCTTAAAGCTCGCAATCTTTGTAGTTTCTCTTTAGTGTCAAGATTCTTAAACTCATCTATCTCCGAACTCTGAACTCCTAACTCCGAACTCGTTTTCGGCACGTAGTCCTTAGCAACATCCACCCTGATATAGGTATCCTCGTCTGGCCTGGGTGGCATGGACAAACTTGTTTGTCCGTGTGCCTGCGCCTCCAGCTTTCTTATCCTTTCCTCAAGTTCGCTTGTGTAAGCAGTCTCTGGTAACACTTGCTCCTTCACTTCGCCTTTTACAATAGGCTTGCCTATCGTTACAGCCTTTAAATCAATTAGAAGCCAGTTTAGATGCCCTCCCTTCAGCCTTTGCCACTCAACAGGAACCAATTCCCAGAATGCGCTTTTATTAATGTCTAAGGGCTTATCGAATATCTTTTCTATCCGTGCCTTCTCCGATTCTGTAACATTATAGCTCAGTTTTTGCCGAACGGTGGTAAAGACAATGTTAAGCTCGTTTTCTATAACGAATAGCATACAGTATGTGTGGAGGTCGGATAGTAATGTTCTATCAGCCGCAGAGTAAATAATAACATAATCAGCGTCAGCAGCCCTTGAGAAAGCCTCTGCAACGAGCGGCGTAAGGTTCCTAACTTCGGCGCTCGTAAAGACGGCTAACCTCCTTTCTTTTTTTAAAAGCCCTTTTTCTTTGTAGTAGATGGACGATAGTATTTTAGCCACAACATCATCTGAAAGTTCGCAGGGATGGTTAAGGGTCTTACCAATGTTCTTTGCATCTCGACTTGTAAGCTTTCGAATACCCACATATATACTGCCCGGTTGGACATCGGCAGAACGCGCATAAGGTTCAATAATTATAAACGGAATCAAGGTAATTAGGATTAACAATATCCACCTGAGGCGGACTGAGCGAGCTTCAAAACTTTTCATCGTATGAGACACCTTTCACAAAAACAGGTTATGGGTCATAGGTTATAGGTTAAGAGGTGAAAAGCCAAAGAGGTTAAGAAGTTAGGAAATTGGAAGATAAGAAGATAGTGTCGTTCTTAACTTCCCAACTTCCTCTTTCCACCTATCGCCTAATGATGGTACTTGACATACAGGGTTTTGTCAAGTGTAAACTCAACAATTCCCTTGATATTAGGAAAATTATTTTTGACAGTTGCGGATATTAGTGGTAAACTTCTAATATAGACTGCAGGGCTATGAGCAATGAGCAATTAGCAATGAGTTACTCATTGCTCTGCACTCATTGCTCATTGCTAAAATCCACACTCTGCAATCCGCATTTGAAAAGGGGTTATACTATGATAAGGCAGCCAGTGGTTGCAGGAACCTTTTATCCATCAGATGCAGAAGCACTAAGAGCCCAAATAGAAGGATTCGTAGACAAAGGATGCAAAAAGGAAAAGGTCCTTGGGATAGTTGCGCCGCATGCTGGATATATGTACTCTGGCAAGGTTGCTGGCACCGTCTTTTCACATTCTATCATACCGGAATCATCGTTAATATTAGCCCCTAACCATAGCCGCTACGGTCCTCCCTTTTCTATCTGGCCAGATGGTTCGTGGCGCACACCACTGGGAGATGTTGCAATAGACGTGGAACTTGTTCAGGAATTGCTTTCCGAATGCGACCTTCTGGAGAAGGATAAAAATGCGCACAAGGCTGAACATTCTGCAGAGGTCATGGTGCCATTTCTCCAGTACTTTAATCCCAAGATTAAATTGGCTGTAATAGTCATTGCATCAGGTAATCTCGATGAACTAAAAACCGTTGGAAATAACATTGCTTCTGTACTCAAGAGGGTTAAGCAAGATACACTTGTCATTGCTTCCTCTGATATGACACATTACGAATCCCAGCAATCCGCCAATAAGAAGGATAAAATAGCTATAAACGAGATTTTAGCCTTGAACGAAGACGAATTATATAAAAAGGTAATACTTGAGATGAATATTTCAATGTGCGGCATTTTCCCTGCCATTTCTATGCTTGTTTGCTCAAAAGAGCGGGGAGCAAAGACTGGGAAGTTAGTCCTTTATAAAACCAGCGGCGATACCACAGGTGATTATAACCAGGTCGTCGGATATGCGGGAATAATTATAAGGTAGACAACAAGGTTTTATCCGCCTTAGGCGGATTGATTCTACCGA
>JACQHT010000206.1 GCA_016198835.1 Planctomycetota bacterium
GGCTGTTATTAAATGAGAAACCCTTTCAATCATTCCTACATCCTTAAGGCTTCCCACAAGGATAAATAATCCGATAAAAAAGAACAGCGACGTCCATTCAATATAATGCGAAAGTACCTTTTCAGGATTTTTCTTAGTAACTATCAAGAGCAGCGCAGCCCCCGTTATAGCCACGATAGACGGCTCCTCAATACCAAGATGGTTGTAAGTAATAAAACCAATCAAAGTCAATCCTAAGACGATTAACGATTTTATTAGCAAACCCTTGTCTTTAATCATACCCGTTTCATTAAGGTTCATAATAACGGTTTTATAGTCCTCGGCACGACTGAGGCTTTTTATGAACAAAAGCCTCAACATTATCAAAGATACTATGAGAACCACAACCACGATGGGAGTAAGGTTTTTTATAAAATCGTTAAAAGAAAAATTAGCTGCGCCACTCACCAGAATATTAGGGGGGTCGCCAATTAACGTTGCTGTTCCACCTATGTTTGCGGACAAAATGACTGCAATCAGAAATGGAATAGGGTCTACATTTAGTATTTTTGTTACAGAAATGCTTATCGGAACAAGCAAAAGAACGGTAGTAACATTATCAAGGAAGGCAGATGCAAATGCCGTAAAAAGGGCAAAAAGGATTAGCATCCTCCATGGGTCCGCCTTTGATAATCTTATTAGTTTTACGGCAGTGTATTCAAATATCCCTGTTTCTTTAATTACTCCGACTATTATCATCATTCCCGTTAAGAGGATTATGGTGTTATAGTCAACGAACTTAAAAATGGCGTCATTATAACTCACAAATTTAGCGCAAATCATAATTGCCGCCCCCATAAGCGCTACAGATGTGCGTGGCAGTAGTTCGATAACTATGAGTATGTAGGTTACAGAAAATATTCCGAGGACAATATATGGTTTCATAGGATTGAACACAGAAGTCAGAACACAAAATGTATGTTATCCGTTGTTTGTGTTCTGTCGTCTGTTGTCTGTTATAAAAGATTAAGCACAAGGAGCTTTGGTTCCGTCATTTCCTCAATCGCATATTTAATCCCTTCCCTGCCCATTCCGGACTCCTTAGTGCCTCCGTAAGGCATGTGGTCCATACGATAGGTGGGGACATCATTTATAATTAGCCCACCAACATCAATGGTATTATACGCCATAAAAACCTTCTTAATATCGTTGCAGAAAATACTTGCCTGAAGCCCGTATCTTGTATTGTTAAGCTGAGTAAGGGCATCCTCAAATGAGGTAAATTTTGTTACCGTTACAACAGGGGCAAAAACCTCCTCACAATTCACCTTCATATCTGGATTTGTATCAATGAGTACCGTGGGTTCGACGATCTTCCCCTTGCGCTTTCCACCAGTTAGCGCCTTTGCGCCACCTTTTACTGCATCTTTAATCCATGACCCTGCACGCTCTGCAGCGTTAATATTAAACATAGGTCCTATACTCGTTGTTTCATCTAAGGGGTTGCCAATTTTGAGTTCCGTAACCTGTGCAACGAAGTCAGAGAGGAATCTTTTATATATTTTCTCATGAACGTAAATACGCTGAAGGGAGATGCATGTCTGTCCACTAAAGGTAAACCCGCCATATACGCATCTTTTTGTGGCAAGCTCAAGGTCCGCATCCTCATCTATGATTGTCCCTGCATTCCCACCGAGTTCAAGTGTAACACGCTTCTTGCCTGCTATGTTCTTCAAGCGCCAGCCTACTGCTGAACTACCGGTAAAAGTGAGCATCCTGAATCTATCATCTTTTACCATTCGCTCAGCGACATCGGATGAACACGGCAAGACACTAAAGGCGCCCTCCGGCAAGCCGGATTGGGAAACAATTTCTGCCAACAAAAGCGCAGTAATCGGCGTCTTAGAGGCTGGCTTGATAACAATTGTATTGCCAGCGGCAATCGCAGGGGCAATCTTATGGCAGGCAAGATTCAATGGAAAATTGAAAGGTGTAATCCCTAAAATTGGACCGAGAGGGAAACGCTTATTAATACCCACCCGACCTTTTGATGCCTCAAAAAGGTCTAAAGGAATGAACTCACCGCCAATCCTTTTTGCCTCCTCAGAGGCTATTTGAAATACGCCTATAGCCCTATTAACCTCTCGGCGTGAATCTGTTATCGGTTTTCCAGCCTCAAGTGCTATCATCCTTGCAAGCCCCTCACTTCCTTCTACAAGACCGTTTCGGATATTTGATAATATCTCAGCCCTTTTATAGCTCGGCAACCTTCTTGTTTCATCAAAAGCCTTGACCGATGCCTGTATAGACTTCTCAATATCGCTCCCCTTTGCCCTATAAGTTATCCCCGCCACCTCGTCGTTAAAGGGATTAATAACCTCAAGAACGTCTGATGATTCCTGCCACTTACCCCCGGCAAGATATTTATATGTTTGACTCATAACTAATTTCCTTCCCCCTCTCCCTAACCCTCCCCCTCGAGGGGGGAGGGAAGGGTGGGGGTGTTAAAGGTCCTGTATGTTTTAGCAAACCTTTCCGTATCAAAACCGAGAACGTATAAGAGTCTCACCCATATCATAAACATACTCGTTCTTATGACGCCGTTCTTTATAAACCTGCGACCAGATGTGAGCATCCTTTTTCTTATCAACACTGTTTTACCAACCTTTTTTAGTCTTTCTGAAAAATCTAAATCCTCTAATATACGCATATTTTTGTATCCGCCAAGCCTTTCAAAAATATCCTTTCTAACAAAAATTCCCTGGTCGCCATAGTAATTTTTTGTAATGCGAAACCTAATCCTGTTAAAGAAGCAAACCACCTTGATAAGGAATACATCTTCAGAAAACCTGTGGTCAAATGCGCCACCTACCACGTATTCATCTTTTAAGGCTTGTTTAATGTCCGCAACAAAGGTCTCAGGCGGATAGGAATCGGCATGTAGGAAAAAGAGTACATCCCCCTTAGCCTCCTTAGCTCCGAGGTTCATAAGAAATGCCCTGCTTGAGTCCGTACCTGTTAGCACGCTGACTCCATATTTTGATGCTATCTCGCTTGTCTTATCTTTACTACCCCCATCTGCCACAATAATTTCCACCTTTGCGTCTGCTATACAACCTTTCAAATATTCAAGCGTTGCGCCTATACTATCTTCTTCATTTAGAGCAGGGATAATTATGCTAATCATATTCTCTCAATATTACCCTTGCAGGGCTTCCATCGCCATCCTTTATCTTTAGCGGTAGGGCGATTAGTTCGTAATCGCCAGGCTCTACAATGCGCAAGTCAAGTCCCTCAATTATTATCACACCTTTACGGAGGAAGATATGATGGACATCGGCAGTGGGACTTCCGTATTGCTCAACAGACAGATAATCTATCCCAACAAGCCTTATCCCGCAATCAACAAGGAATTGGGCAGCCATAGGGGTAATGTAAACGAAATCCTTTTTAAAATCAGGAAACCCCCAGTATCGAGAATTAATCGTCTTAAATATCACCCTTTCGATTCCAGAGAGATTTAATGCTTTTACATCGGGCAAATCAATCCTTTCCTTCACAGCAAATGCAAAGACCCGTGCCCTGCCTATAAGCACGTCTAAAGGCAGCTCATCAACCTTCAGCCCGTTTTGTTCAAAATGATACGGCGCATCAATGTGGGTGCCAGTATGGGTACTCAGACTGAGTTCAGAGATATTATACGAATCCCCTTTCTCAATACTCAACCTTCGCTTAATCGAGACCGCCGGGTCTCCGGGCCATACAGGTAATTTGTCAGAAATAGTAACCGATATATCATAGATTTTCATAGCTCGTCCCATTAAAGATAAAATCTCTAACGGGACTCGGTGATTGTACAACTGGATACTGTAGAAGTCAATGTTTGAAATGAACGTGGGACATAAGGAATGGCACTAAGATTTGACAAGAGGCTTAAAAGAAGGCACCTATTAATGAAAGCGCCACTAAAATAGAATTACAGGCGGAAAGGAGAAATGCAGGTCTGTTGGGACTTTTTTTTCATTCTTTCACCTTATAGTCTGCGTCAATGATGTCCTCGTCGCCAGGACC
>JACQHT010000207.1 GCA_016198835.1 Planctomycetota bacterium
GGGAAGTAAGCACCAAATACATTGGCGAATATATCATGAAAAAGCTCAAGGAGCTTGACCATGTGGCATACGTCAGGTTTGCCTCCGTTTACAGGGAATTTAAAGATGTTTCTGATTTTGTAGAGGAAGTGAAACCTTTAATAAAAACCGGAGATAAAAAGAAATAAAAAGGAGGAGGGCTCAATGGCGGTAGAAATGGTACAAAAAAGAGACGGGCGGTTAGCGCCATTCAACAAAACCAAGATTGCTGATGCCATATTCAAGGCTGCCCAGGCTGTGGGCGGCGATGACCGTGCTATGGCGGAGGAACTGACTGATCTTGTTACACATTTTATCGAAAAGGACTTCAAAGATAAAGTACCAGGCATAGAAGACATTCAGGATTTGGTAGAGCGTGCCCTTATTGAAACTGGCCACACAAAAACGGCAAAGGCTTATATCCTTTACAGGGATAAACGGGCAAGGATACGCACCGCCCTCCAGGTTCGTAAACGGGTCAAGCTTAATTCTGATACAACGGATAAAGCCTTATTGGTGGAGGCTGGTACCAGGGAGGAGACTACTCCTTGGGACAGAAAAAAGATTGCCCTTGCCCTTCAAAAAGAGGCTGACATCCCATTCGATATCGCCCTTGAAGTAGCAAGCGCAGTTGAGAAGAAAATCTTTGCCTCAGGTATAAGCCGCATTTCCACCTCCCTTATACGAGAACTTGTAGACAATGAACTTTTCGATAGGGGATTTAGTGTAAAGCTCGAAAAGCAAGCCATAATCGGCATGCCCAAGTATGACATAGAACAGCTTATATTCTCAAAAAACAATGAAAATAGTAATATAGCTACAAATAATCCTGAGGCGATTAATCTTGCAATTGCCGAGCATGCCCTCAAGCAGTACGCACTGAAGGAGGTCTTTTCAAAGGACGTTGCGGAGATGCATCTCAGCGGTGGCGTGCATCTACACGACCTTGGGTACCCAACACGTGTTTATTGCTCATCTCATTCACTGGAATATCTAAAGAAATATGGCTTATCGCTCCAGAATCTTGACACATCCTCTGCGCCAGCAAAGCATGCCCGCACCCTTACAGGCCATCTCAACACGTTCCTTGCATCCATGCAGGCATACTATGCAGGAGCCCTCGGCGTTGGTTATATTAACATCATGTATGCTCCATACCTTGAAGGAATGGACTACGAGGAGATGAAGCAAGAGGCGCAGCATCTTATCTTTAGCTGTTCCCAGAGCGCCTTTTCTCGTGGCGGGCAAACACTCTTCCTCGATTTTAATGTCCACACAGGCATACCCAGATACCTGCGAAATATACCTGCAATAGGACCGAGTGGTAAGTACACAGGCAAGACCTACGGCGACTATGCCTTAACCGCCAGAAGGGTTACACTCGCCATGCTCGACGTCTGGCGCGCCGGGGATAGAGATGGACATCCATTCGCCTTTCCGAAGTGCGATTTGCATATAAACTCTGAGACTTTTGACGACCCTGAACAATATGAAATCCTTGAATATGCCTGCCGGATTGCCAGTGAAAATGGCGCCCCCTATTTTGTCTTTGACAGGGATGAGATTACCCTTTCTGCTTGCTGCCGTCTGCGCACAACGATTGAAGACAACTATATGATACAGCATCCTGAGAGCATGAGATTCTGCGGCTTCCAGAATGTGACGATAAACCTGCCCCAGGCTGCCTATCGTGCCGGCAAGGGCAATTTTGAAAAACTCAACAAAGAAATAGACAGGGGCATAGATATTGCCATAAATGCACATTTGCAGAAGAAAAGGTTTGTTAAGAAACTTATGTCAAGCGCCGAGATGCCTTTGTGGGAGATTGGTAAACCGGCAATGGATGGCAGGCCCTATGTGGACCTGGAAAAGTCCACGTACATTGTTGGCATTATTGGCTTGAACGAATGTCTCCAGTATATGACAGGCAGGGAACTGCACGAGGGCGATGATATGCTTAAACTCGGCTTACGCATAATTTCCTATATGTATTTCAGGGTAAAAGAGGAAGGGAAAAAACACGGACTAAAATTTTCCCTCGAAGAATCTCCGGCAGAGAGCGCCAGCCGTCGGCTTGCAAAGAGCGATGTGAGAAACTATCCTCAAGCACGAGAACTTGTTAAGGGTGACCTCAGTAAGGATGACTGCTATTACACAAATAGCATACACCTCCGTGCGGATGCCCCAGTTGACATGGTAACGAGAATTGCCTGGCAGAGTAAATTCCATACCTTGATTGAATCCGGGGCGATAATTCACGCCTTTGTGGGTGAGGAGCGTCCACCGGCGGCAAGCATCATGAACCTTGTTAGAAAAACGTATTATAACACACAGGCTGCCCAGGTAACCATCTCCCCGGAATTTACTATATGCGACGACTGTAAACGCACCATCCCAAGGCTAACCAATTCTTGCCCGTACTGCGAGGCAGAGAATACTTACGGCATATCGAGGATGGGATGCAACGGAAGCCATGTCAATAAATGGAATAAATCCAGGATAACCCAGTTAGTAGAAATGTATAAGGGTAATTACCGAGATGTTTCGCGGAGTTCACCCTGAGCAACGCCGAAGGGCTCAACATGACAGACGTCTGTCCAAGAAAAATAAAATGGCAATACCAATTGCTGGATACATAGAAAATAGCCTTATAGAATGGGAAGGGAATATAGTTTCTATAATATTCCTACCATCTTGTAACCTGCGGTGCCCATATTGCCACTCTCCGCACCTCGTTCAGCCATCTGACAGGCTTGAGACAATCCCTGTGGAAAATATATTAGAAGCTATAAAGCGCAATAGGGCATGGCTTGATGGGATTGTTATTTCGGGGGGCGAACCTACCCTGCATAAAAATCTGGAGGAATTAATAGGGGCGTTAAGTTCTTTAGGAATGAAGGTGAAGTTAGACACGAACGGCACTAATCCTGATGTTCTTGAAGACCTGATAAGGCGCAGGCTTGTTCAATGTGTGGCAATGGATATTAAGGCTCCGTTACGCGAGGAAAGGTATGAAGAGGTTACGGGCGTATCATATGATTTATCGAGTATTCGGCGAAGCATAGAATTAATAATGAGTAGCGGCATCGAATACGAATTTCGCACCACCGTTAGTCCTGCCTTTCTGAATGAATCCGATATAGTGGAGATTGCCAGAACCATCAAAGGCGCTCAAAGGTATGTCTTACAAGGGTTCAAGCCTAATAATTGTCTTGACAATGAAATGCTCAACATTATACCCTGTCCTGTAGAAACCCTCAGGCAATTTGCCAAAAGTGCAAGGGCGTACGTAGAGAACTGCTTTGTAAGGGGTGAGGAAAAGAAGGAATTGTGCAGACAGTGGTAAAAAAATAGAGGTAATAGGTTATGGGTCATGGGTTATAGGTTATGATTTTTTCCTATAGCCTATTACCTATTAAGCATATGCGATTAACGAAATTGGAAGCGTTTGGTTTTAAGTCATTTGCTGATAAAACAACCTTTACGTTTGAACCGGGGATTACAGGGATTGTTGGTCCAAATGGTTGTGGGAAA
>JACQHT010000200.1 GCA_016198835.1 Planctomycetota bacterium
CGATTGCCCTGTCAAATCCCCCGTCGCCTCCCTTTTCCAAAGAGGGGATACATGGAGGATTGGACGGTAAAGAAATGGAAATTACTGAGCTTAAATACCCAACGTAGTAATCAAGCGTTCCACCCATTCTGGCGACTTCTTTAGTGATTTGGTGGGCAGGGTACTTTCTGCTACCCCTGAAAAGCATGTGCAGAAGTAGGTTCGCTGCGCCACTTTCGGGTTCGTTTATCCTTCCAATGCCAATATAAAAATTAATTGTTACAGTATCTGTTTGGGGTCGTTCAAGGATAAGTACCCTCATCCCATTGGGAATGGTTGTAGAGATGAATTCTTCTGCTTTGTGTCTGTGTTTGTGTTGCAGGTAGCCGCAACCTTCAGGTTGCGCTATATCACGCAGGCTAAAGCCTGCGGCTACAATGGTTTCTGAATGGGTGATAAAGAAGAGGCTTAAGATTACAATCAGAATTTTTGCACTCCACATTCTTACCTTTTAGCCTATTAACCTCTTAGCCTCTTGGTCTTTAAAATTCCCTCCTCTGTCTTGAGGAGGGGATTTTCATATTCTTTCTATACTTTGTTACGGTTCGCCTTGCTATGTCCACGCCGGATGCCTTTAGCATTTCTGCAATTTCCTCGTCACTTAGTGGGTTAGATTTGCTCTCTTTATCAATAATATTAGCAAGTTTCTGCCTTATGGCTTCCCAGGATTCCATCGTTCCATCGGCGCTCTGGAATCCGCCGGTAAAGAAAAACTTCATTTCGAAGATGCCCTGCGGCGTTTGCATATATTTGTGGGCAATTGCACGGCTAACGGTAGAGACGTGAATGCCGACTGCATCTGCTACGTCTTGCATCTTAAGCGTCTTCAGGTGGAAGATTCCCTCGTTAAGGAATTCCTTTTGCATCTCCACAATCTTTACAGCCACCTTGTATAGTGTGCTTCTTCTTTGCTCTATTGCATCAATTAGCCATCTTGCCGATTCAATTTTTCTCTGGATATACTGTCTTGTTTGCGGGTCTGAATCCTTTTCGCTTATTATTCTCCTATAAAATGGGCTTATATGCAGTTGTGGAAAGTTGTTGTTTTCCAGAAGCGTTACCTCATACTTTCCATCAATATATTCAACCTTAACCTCGGGGATTATATAAGGGGCATGTTCGTTGCTAAAGAGGGAACCTGGTTTAGGATTAAGAGTACGAATGAAGTCTATGACCTTTTTGATTGTGTCAATATTAATAGCGGACTTCTTTGCTATTCGGGAGTATCTTTTTGCCTGTATGTCATCGAGGTAATTGACAATAAGCTCCTTTGCTACTTCGTAAGTGGCGTCACGCTTATCAAGTTGTAATAAGAGGCATTCTTTTAAATCCCTCGCTCCTATACCTGGGGGTTCAAGGATTTGAACTATTTTCAGCGCATCTTTTGCCTGTTTAATGGTTAGAGGGGGCTCAGCAGTTTTTATTAATTCTTCGAGTGGAAGGGAAAGATAACCGTTATTGTCAAGATTAAAAATTATTTGCTCACATGCTGGTCTGAGCGAGTCAGGAACGTCCACAAGGGACAGCTGTCCCATGAGGTATTCTTCCATAGATATTGGTTTTGAAGCTGTGTTTTCGAGTGCCTCCTGTTTTTGGTCTCTATCCTCCACATACGAACTACGTCTTGTGGCGGTTTGAGAATAGTAATCACGCCAATCTTCGGCAATTTCGCCAAGCCTCTCTAATTCATCCTTTCTTTCATCATTAATATTATCATCGCTTGTATCGCTTGCTGGGGAATTGTCTTCTTCCTGTTCTGCAGTTTGTTCCTCTTTTTTTGGCTCTATTACTTCTTCAAGTACAGGGTTTTGTTCCATCTCCTGCTGAACGTGCTCAATAAGGGCTAATATGGGCAATTGCAGGATTTCAATTGACTGTATCATTTGTGGAGCCAGCTTCATCTTCTGCTGAAGCTGCGGTTGTAAGACAGTATCCATTCTCATAAGACCTTACCTCCCGCCCAATAGGTGGCGGATTTTCAACCCGCCCAACAGATGGCGGATTTTCAACTTTACTACTGACAACATAAAAACGTTAATACTTTCAAAAACATCCGCCTCAGGCGGATTACTAAATGATGCGCCTTCCTTGAAGCGAATCCGCTATAACAGCGACGCTTGCATATTCAAGTTGTCCGCCTGACGGCATGCCTCGAGCCAGACGGGTTACCTTCTTCTCGTATCCCTCTAATTGTTTGGATATGTATAAAGCAGTGGCGTCTCCTTCCATGTTGAGATTTGTAGCAATTATCACTTCCTTAACGGTACCATCCTTTACCCTGCTTAATAACTTCTCCATAGTGAGGTCCTCCGGGTCAATTGACTCAAGAGGTGAAATGTGTCCTAAAAGCACATGATAGAGACCATTATATTGACCTGTCTTTTCGATTGTAATGACATCTGCTGGCTGCTCTACCACGCAAACTACCGTTCTATCACGATTAGCATCCTGGCAAATATGACACGGGTCGGTTTCTGTGATGTTGAAACAAATAGAACAATTTCTTACGCTCTTCTTTAAGTCCTGTATCGCTTGAGCCAGTGCCATTGCATCTTCTGCCGGTAATCTAAGGATATAATTTGCAAGTCGCTCGGCGGTCTTTTGCCCGATACCTGGCATCTTTCCCAACTCCTCAATGAGCCTTGTCATGGATTGCGGGTACAGTCTCAAATACCTTTACTCCTGCATCTCATATACTATATATTTTTACTAAAATGTGCGTAAAATCTCAAGTATTTTAATTCTTTTATCACTGTCCCGAGAAAGGGCAGGGTAAGGTGATATTAATATACATTGCTATTTTAATAGCCCTGTTAAGCCAGGGATATTCAACCCACCAGCTACCTTATTAATTTCCTCTTGATATAAATCCTGTGACTTCTTTATAGCTTGCGAAACGGCGGCAAAAATAAGGTCCTCAAGCATTTGAACGTCATTGGGATTAACGACTTCTGGGTCAATCTTTATAGACAAAAGTTCCTGCTTCCCATTCATTTGCACGGTCACCATTCCGCCGCCAGAACTTGCCTCTACAACACGCTCCTTAAGGCTTTGCTGAACAACGTCCATCTTTTCCTGCATTTTTTGCGCCTGTTTCTGTGCCTGCTTCATCAATTCGCCCAAGTTACCAAAACCCTTCATTCCCCTTGCCTCCTCACGTTAACGACACTCCCACCAAAAAGCTCTAAGACTTTCTTAACCATTGGTTCTGCCTCTACGGAATTTGGGAATTCGGCATGTTTTTGTTTCTCATTATTCCGCATTTCACATTCGCCATTCTGTATTGGAATACCCTCTAATATTACCATCTTTGCCATGATTTTTCTACCCAATATTTCCTCAATACATTGCTCGATTAACGTTCTTTCCTCAGCATGTTCGAGTTGTTCCTTGTAAATCTTTTTTGAAAACCCTATAATTATTTCACCGTTTTCTAACTTGATTAGCTTACCGTGCTGGAGGAACGACCATGTGGAATTTTTCCTGGATTGTACCAATGCTATTACCCTTCTCCAAATATCGGCAAGAGAGCTGTCCGTTTTAACTTCTTCTTTGAGACCCTTCGCTTCGCTCAGGGTGACATCCGGGTGCAAATCTGAGTCTTGAGTCCTAAGTCTCGAGTCCTGAGTCCCGATTGCAGGCTCCTGACTCCTGACTTCTGACTTCTGACTTAATTTTTTTTCTACTGCTTCTAATCTTTCTAACACCTCGTTTATAGGACGCATATCTTGCATAGTTGTTAATCTTACAATTGCCGTTTCAAACAATATCCTCTCAAGTATGTCATCCTTAGCCCTTCTTTTTGTTTCCGAGAGCACGT
This sequence comes from Planctomycetota bacterium, assembly GCA_016198835.1. Classification (GTDB taxonomy): domain Bacteria; phylum Planctomycetota; class Brocadiia; order Brocadiales; family Subterrananammoxibiaceae; genus Subterrananammoxibius; species Subterrananammoxibius californiae. Next base: position 3,860 of record JACQHT010000200.1, read on the forward strand.
GCATCATGTAAAGGAGTGTTTCGGGTGAAATGCAGAAACGGGACAAAGTCTCACCAGTTGATTTATAAAAGGCAAGTGCATTGTCTGGCAAATTACTTAGGAGTGTAGATTCAGGACCGCATGTGTGAACGACTAACAAATTCCGCAAATGCCACAGGAGTTGCTCTATTAACCCTATAATGTCTCTACCATCGTTTAAAGCCTCATTTGCTATCTGAAGCGCAGTGTGCGTGTCTTTGCTTATTAAACAACTTACCAATTGAAGTATTTTACCTTCGTCAACAGTGCCTAATATAGTGTAGACGTCCTTAAGGGTAATCTTGTCGGTTGAGTAAGCAATTAGCTGGTCTAATATAGACTGCGAATCCCTCAACCCACCCCTTGCATAGGTTGCAATAGCCTCAAGCGCAGATTGTTCCACCGCAACGCCTTCGTCTTTACAAATCTTTACAAGACGCTTTATTATGTCGGCAGTGGTAACGTTTCTAAAATCGAATCGCTGACACCTGGACTGAACGGTTTCTGGTAGTTTATCGGCATCGGTTGTTGCAAAGATAAATTTTACATGCGACGGCGGTTCCTCAAGCGTTTTCAAGAGCGCATTGAAAGCTTCTTTTGTTAACATGTGTACTTCATCTACTATATAAATCCTGAAACGACTCCTTGAGGGGGCGTATTTAACATTCTGTCTCAAATCTCTGATACTATCTATGCCCCTATTGGAAGCTCCGTCAATCTCCAAAACGTCAATATCACTACCGTTTGATATACATTTGCATATATCACATTCATTGCAAGGGGATACGGTTATGCCGCTATGACAATTAAGCGCCTTGGATAATATCCGAGCCATTGATGTCTTACCAACCCCTCTTGGGCCAGCGAAAAGATAGGCGTGTGCTATGTGGTCTGAGCGGATGGCATTTTTTAGCGTAGTTACTATATGTTCCTGCCCTACAATATCATCGAATGTTTTAGGCCTATATTTTCTTGCTAAAACCAAATAGCTCATAGTTTGGATTGCGGAATTCGGATTGCGGATTGCGGAATTAAACACTCCGCATTCCGCACTCGCCATTCCGCATTTAAAACGGCCGTGCACTTTTTCTCGATTTTTCTTTCTGTTAACCCATCCAGGCAGTTGGCTCAGACCAGGCGCCCTCAAGGCACATAAGAACCGATGCTTATGGCTGCTTGCTTCCGCATCTGACCAGGTTCACATGGACTTATTGCATGAGACCCAGCCTTCATCGCCACTTACCTGAACAGCGCCAGCAGTCAGGAAAACCTCAAAAAAGCGGTCAACCCTGCATAAGCGGATTTCAGGTTACAAGGAACCGCTAGCTCCCCATTTAGCACGGCCAATATAGGTGGAAGACTGAAGAAAAGATAGGCTGAATGGGAAAATTTTTTTCTTCAGCCTTAAGCCTTCAGCCCTTTTTCCTCTACGAGACGTTTAATGTATGAATATAATACCATATTTTGAAGTGCAAAGCAAACGGTTTAAAGTCAAATGTGCTGGTGAATCCTGGGCTAAAGAGATAAGTTTTCTAAGCAGAGATTCCTTTATGTCGTTTTTGCCTGCTTCTGCAGGCGAAGCCCAACCTCAGCAAGCCGCCGTCCAAGGGCACGGCAAATCGTGGCTTCATCCGTATCTATATCTCGCTTAGCATCAATGCCGGCAACATGGCCTGGTCCGTAAGGTGAACCGCCTCCTTTCGTCACAAAGAGCGCCTGAACGGAGTATGGCACGCCCACCAAAATCATCCCGAGATGCAGTAGGGGAGCCATCAATGTTAGAATTGTCGTCTCCTGTCCTCCGTGCAGGCTCCCCGTCGAAGTAAACACACCAGCAGGTTTGCCTTCCAATTCACCCTTTAACCAGAGTGACGTGAGCTGGTCAATCTGGTTCTTTAGTTGGGAGGAGACGTTTCCAAATCGCGTGGGCGTGCCAAAGGCAATGGCGCCTGCCTGCCTGAAATCATCCAAAGTGACCAAACGAACGTCTTTTTGCAGGTCTCTCCCTGCCTTCATATCGGGGTTGGATTCGATAACCTGCGAGGGGATTAGTTCTGGCACCTTGCGAATGAGAGGCTCGGCTCCGGGCACTTCTTTAACACCTTCGGCTACGAGGTTCGCCATCTTGTAAACGTTGCCGTACGTGCTGTAGTAAAC
>JACQHT010000201.1 GCA_016198835.1 Planctomycetota bacterium
GCTGAAGGCTTAAGGCTGAAGTAGAAAAATTGTAAATTGAAAAATGAAAACCTTAAATTTTAAAATTTCTAATTTCCAATTTGCAATTCTTTTGTTACTTTACGAAGTCTATCAAATTCTACCATAGCTGTCAAACGAAAAGGCATCGTAGCTCATAGTTCATAGTTGCTATGCGCTAAGTTGCTATTAGCTATCAGCTATGTAGCTTATAACCTATCTTGCGCAGGAATTCCTTGCGTGCCTTTACATCAGCTTCGCCTTCTATGCCCTTGGGTTTATAGCCATCAACTACACCCAGTACCCCACGCCCAAGCTCGGTCTCCGCAATAATTACCTCTACAGGATTTGCCGTAGCACAAAAGATTGAGCAAATCTCGGGACACTGCTTAATTGCATTTAGCACATTTACCGGAAACGCATCCTTTAAAACAATTACAAAGGCATGTCCTGCAGCAATATTAAAGGCGTTTCTTCCCGCAACATCCTTCAGTTCCTTATCGTTTCCTTCTACACGAACCAGACACGGTCCTGATGCCTCGCAAAATGCCACGCCAAACTTCATCCCCGGTACAGAGTTGACCATTACCTCATAGAGGTCTTCGGCGGTTTTAATAAAGTGAGTTTGCCCGATTATTATATTTGCACCATCAGGAATCTCCATTTTTATCGTTTTAAATTCCATACAATCCTCCTTTTTCCCTTATCAAGTAGATACACGGTTAATTGCCTGCAAAGGTCTTTTTATTATTGTAATGTACAAAATCATTGTATTCAAATGATTTCACTTGACTTTTTTAAAAAGTGGTGTGTATAATCAACCATCCATAAACAATAGTAAGACAAATAGTTCCATTGTTGTGTACTTAAGCGGTAGAGGAATTTTTTGTTGCTTTGACATAGAAAGATTGAGCTATTATGCACCCGATTGAGTACCTCTTAGGTTTTTTCTCTACGGATATGGGAATTGACTTAGGCACGGCTAATACCTTAGTCTACGTTCCCGGTCATGGAATTGTGCTCTCAGAACCATCGGTTGTGGCAGTCAAGGCAGGTACAAATCAAGTTTTGCTCGACGGTTTCGCCGTAGGCAAAACAGCAAAGGCAATGCTGGAGAAATCACCCAGCAGTATCGAGGTAATAAGGCCTCTTAAAGATGGCGTAATAGCTGATTTTGATATTACAGAGGCCATGCTAAGGTATTTCATACTCAAGGTTCACAAGCGCAGATGGGGTGTGAGGCCTCGGGTTGTAATAGCAATTCCAAGTGGCATAACCGCGGTTGAAAAGCGTGCCGTAGTCAACTCATCTGAACGGGCAGGTGCGAGAGAAACGTATCTAATTTCTGAGCCCAAGGCTGCAGCCATCGGGGTTGGACTCCCAATCGGCGAGCCAGTCGCAAACATGGTTGTTGATATTGGCGGGGGAACTACGGAAGTGGCTGTCATCTCTCTCGGCGATATATATACTCACGAAAGCCTCAGGATTGCTGGCGATGAAATGGACGAGGCGATTGTCCAATATGTAAGGCGTACCTATAACCTTGAGATTGGTCATCGAACGGCAGAGAATATTAAGATTGAAATTGGTTCGGCATATCAACTAAAGGAAGAGTTAACCATGGAAATCAGGGGGCGAGACCTTATTGCCGGCCTTCCCAGGTCAACCAACATTAGCTCTGAAGAGGTTAGAGAAGCTATTAAAGAGCCCATAGAGGCTATCGTTAATGCGGTGAAATCCACACTACAAAAGACGGTGCCAGAGCTGGCTTCTGACCTGCTGGAGCACGGCATGGTACTCGTTGGTGGAGGAGCTCTGCTTCGGGGTATTGATACACTCCTTGCCGAAGAAACAGGTCTTACCGTCAGGATTGATGAAGACCCCTTAACCGCAGTCGTAAGGGGTACTGGCGTTCTTTTAGAGAACCTCGACCTGTATAAGGATGTTCTGCAGGTCACAGAAGTTGAAGGATAAATCGGGTGATAGGCGATAGGCTATGGGCTATAGGCTATGAGTTTTCCCTATCGCCCATTGCCCATCGCCTATATGATTGAGTTACTCAAAAAATATGTTATTATAATCCTCCTTGCAATATCCCTCATTCTTATAACTTTACCCGTTTGGATTTCATCCCGTATCAAGATGGCAATTGCATCCCCTTTAACGCCGCTGCAACGGACAACCTTTCAACTCGGAACTACTGTTAATGGTTACTTTCAAAACATCTTCTCCTTGTGGAAGAAGGTGGATGAATGTCAAAAACTTGAAAGAAAAATTTTCTTCCTGCAAAACAAGGTTGTAGAACAGCAATACATTATTAACAAGATGAATAACGAACTTAAAAACCTTACGTATTTTTATGAGTCCACCTCAGGTGGAAATACAAAGGAAAAACCCATTGTGGCAACGGTTATCGGATACGATGCGTCTGACTTCAGGAAAAGTATTTTAATTGACGCCGGGTCTAAACATGGGATTTATACGGATAACGTGGTCATATCAGATGGTGCGCTTGTGGGCAGAATATCAGAAGTAGGGAGGTCATCCAGCCGCGTACAGCTCATTACTGACCCTGCCAGCCGTGTTCCTGCAAGGGTACTTGAAACAAGAGAGCAAGGCATCGTAGAAGGTACTGCAGGGTCCGCCTCAGGCGGATGCCGCCTGAAGTATATACCACGTACAGGACAAGTTGAAAAGAACAACAAGGTGGTCTCTTCAGGCATTGGAGACATCTTTCCAGAATCTATATACATTGCCGATGTCGTAGAAAGCGTGATTAGGGAAGACGAACCTTTTCGCCACGTTGAGTTACTACCGAGGATAAATCCTTCTAAACTGGAGGTCGTTGTTGTAATCAGAAAATAAGCAATGAGCTATGAGCCGTTTTATTACGTTATTCATTTTATTACTACTATGCACTTCACTTATACAGTCAGCCTTGTTACAACACCTAAGCCCATGGGGAATAAGGCCTGACCTGTTTATTATTTTTGTGATATTCTTTTCGTTCAAATTTAATGCTAAACAAGCAAACCTGCCCATTTTTATTGTTGGCATAACCAAAGACGTCTTCTCAGCAGGTCCTCTGGGTTTAAATGCATTTCTCTTCATTATTTGCGGCTTCCTTATTAGCCTTATCAAAGACAGAATATTTAAGGAACACCCTTTTACCCAAGCCATTATTACTTTTATTATATCGGTACTTTACGGTACAGGATATGTTTCCGTCCTTTCCCTTTCATCACACTCAGTAAGCATTACAGGGATAGGATGGAGAATCACTGCAGTTGCGCTCTACACAGCGCTGATAGCGCCCTTTGCATATTTGTTACTTTGCAGATTCCGTTTCTCCTACCTCTTTGAAAGAAGGTAAGCCCATTGAGGTAAGGGCAGGTTTGAAACCTGCCCCTACAATGGTATAATTAATAAATAAAGCTATGTACCAGTACCGATTAAAAATATTTATAGGAATAATAATAGGTTTGTTCTTTATCCTGATAATGAGACTCTTTTTTGTGCAAATTATAGAAGGGGGCAAGTACAGCGGTATCTCCGATAAGCGCAGGATAAGGATGCGTAAAATAGAGGCGCCAAGGGGCACAATCTATGATAGAAATGGTAATGTTCTTGCAATTGACTGCTACTGCTTCGACCTTTCCGTTCCTTATAAGAATTTGCTGTACGGTTATCTTGCAAGTACAGGAGACTCTTTAGCCCGCCTCTCAACTATCAGTGCCCATAAGAATAATCCCCCCTCCACACCTAAATCCCCACTGAGTCCCCCCTTAAGTAAGGGGGGGGAAGGGGGATTCAAGGTGGATTCATGTGAAGGTTGCCATAATAACGAGGGTTTATGGGTTAAAAAAATATCTACCCTCTTAGGCAAACCACGGTCTGCACTGCTTCGGGATGCTAAGGAGGTGGTAGAAAAGGTTGAGAAGATTAAGTTTAATGTGGAGCGGAAGCACAAAAAAACTATTCGTATTCAGGAAGAAACCCTGCTTTATCCCGTTGCCTCAAATGTGGACTTTGAGAAGGCTGCTGTTGTAGAGGTAAATCAAAGGGATTTTCCCGGGGTCTCCGTAGAAATCCAACCGTTAAGATGGTATCCAAACCGTGACCTTGCATCACACATAGTTGGATACGTTGGTAGCCGCTCCACTTCAAGCGGACAGCCTGCGCATAATCTATGCAATCCAGAGGTTGCAGCTATTATACAAAAGGTTATATCTAAACGAGCAGAAGATGATGAGGATGATGAAACAAACAAATATGCAGACACAAATGGGGTAGCTGGTATTGATGGTATTGAGGGGGCATACGATGGCTTATTATGCGGTATGCCTGGCGAAAGGTTTGAAGAAGTTATACTTGAAAATCTCAAGGTAAGCAAATTAATTCTAAATAAGCCTCCAAGGTCGGGATATAATATATTTTTAACCATTGACAGAAAAATTCAGAAACTTGCAGAAGACGCCCTTGGACAGAGACGTGGGGCTATAGTAGTAATGAACCCATGGAATGGTGAAATACTCGCCATGGCGAGCTATCCGAGATTTGACCCGAACACATTCGGGGATAACTATCTTGAACTAAACAATAATCCCTGGAAGCCCTTCCTTAGCAGGCCTATTCAGAGCACCCTGCCGCCCGGTTCTGTTTTTAAGATTGTTACCTCTATTGCTGCCCTCTCGGAGGATAAAATAAATCTCGACACAACCTTTAATTGTACCGGAAAACTCAAGTCCACCAGGGAACGTTTTCGATGTTATTCAGCGTATGGTCACGGAATGGTTACTCTTGAAGAAGCAATACAATATTCATGCAATCCGTTTTTTGTGGAAGCGGGGAAGTCCACAGGAGGGCCCACATTGTGGACGTGGGCAAGCAAATTCGGCTTTGGCAAAAAAACGGGTATTGATTTGCCGTACGAGAGGCCGGGAAACTTGCCGCCATTCGGGTCAGTTTACGAAGTTATGAATGCTTCTCTTGGACAAGGAAACTTGCTTGTAACACCGTTACAGGTTACAATAATGATGTCTGCTGTCGCCAATGGTGGGTGGGTAATTAAACCTCACCTACTTAAGAAAATAGTAGATAATAATGGTAGAACCATCTTTGAAAAAATCTCTGAGCCTCGTAGCTGGTTAAACGTTCCTATTGAATACCAGAGCGCAGTACAAAACGGTTTGCGAAGGGTCGTAACAAATGGCACTGCACGACACGCTGGCTTAAACGAGCTCCCTGTAGCAGGAAAGACTGGTACAAGCGAAACATCAGAAAAGGACGTCAACCATGCCTGGTTTACTGGCTATGTTCCTTTTGACCGTCCAGAGTATTGTTTTACTATATTAGCAGAACACACAACAGTGCATGCCTCGGATGTCGCAGTGCCAATTGCCAAAAAACTTGTGGATTCTCTACTTCAAAGAGAAGATAAGTTTGAGCATGGACAAACAAGTTTGTCCATGCCACCCGGTATAAACTGATGAATATATTAAGCGATTTAACGGATGCCCAAAGATTGGCTGTTACCCACATTGATGGCCCGATGCTTGTGCTTGCTGGGGCAGGTAGTGGTAAGACTCGCGTTGTTACTCGCCGCATTGGGTACTTGATGGAGCAAGGTATAAGCCCGTACAACATACTTGCCATCACCTTTACCAATAAAGCGGCAGGGGAAATGAGGGAACGTGTTATGAAATTTTCTAATAACAGCGGCTTATGGGTATCTACCTTCCATTCTATGTGTGCAAGGATACTGCGAACCTGCATAGACCATCTCGGGTATTCAAATTCCTTCAGTATTTATGATACGACAGACCAGCTTAGCGTAATCAAGGTTGCCATGACGGAATTACAGTTAGACCCAACGGCATGGAGGCCCGGCGCTATCTTAGCCTCGATAAGCCATGCTAAGAACAGATTACTTTCTCCTGAAGAGTTTGCTTCCAAGTCTACAGATTACTATAATGGCGTTGTCTCGAAGGTCTACAATAAATACCAATCTCTCCTTCTTTCCAATAATGCGCTTGACTTTGACGATTTGCTGATAAAGGTTATAGAAATATGGAGACAGCAGAAAGACGTCCTTGAGGCGTATCAGGAAAGGTTCAGGTTTATACTTGTTGATGAATATCAGGACACAAATCACTCACAGTATGTCCTCTTGAGTATGCTTGCAGAACGTTATAAAAATATCTGCGCAACAGGAGACCCTGACCAGTCTATCTATGGTTGGAGGGGCGCAGATATGGGCAACATCCTTACCTTTGAGAAGGATTACCCGAATGCGAAGGTAATAAAGCTTGAGCAAAATTATCGTTCCACGAAGAAGATTCTGTGTGCTGCCTCAGAGGTCATAAAGAATAATGAAATCAGAAAGCCGAAAGAACTCTGGACAAACAATCC
>JACQHT010000204.1 GCA_016198835.1 Planctomycetota bacterium
AGACAGTAGTCAGTAGACAGAATACATATAGACAGGATAAAAGATTTTCCATGACTCCTGACTACTGTTTTTCAGAGTTGTATTGATATTTTTGTTTAGAAGTAGTATAATTCCTTACTTTGGTGATAGGTGATAGGTAAAAAGGCAAAAGTGTTAACAAATTCTAAATCCCAAATTCCAAGCACCAAATTTAAAATAAGCACCAAAACGGTTTGTAGTCTGGAATTTGGTACTTGGAAATTATTTGGAGCTTGGCGCTTGAGATTTGGAAATTCTAATTTACCTATGACCCATAACCCTGACCTATTCTAATGATGGATACTAAGGTATTGCGGTTAGATGATGAGTCGTATGCTTTGAGTATAGAGGAAGCTGCCAATGCCTTACGGAACGGGAATTTGGTGGCTTTTCCCACAGAGACGGTTTATGGACTTGGCGCAAATGCTGATGATACAGAAGCAGTGGCTCGTCTTTATGAGGTCAAGCAAAGGCCAAGAGAAAAACAAATTGGTTTGCTTGTTTGTAGTTTAGACGGAGTAAAATTATGGGTGCAAACAATTCCTCCTAATGCGAAATTGTTAATGGAAACGTTCTGGCCTGGGCCACTTACAATAGTGCTTCCAGGCAGGACAGACAGGAATGTCTGTCCTACCATTAAGGGTGGCAATGAGGTTGGGCTCAGGTTTCCTGATAGCAAGGTTGCCCAGGATATTGTAAGGCTTGCCAAGGTGCCAGTGGTTGCCACAAGTGCAAATATTTCAGGAATGCCTCCGCCAATTAATGCTGAACAAGTAATAAGGGATTTAAGCGGAAGGATTGAGTTGATTCTTGATGGTGGGGTTACCTGCCTTCAAGCGCCTTCAACGGTTGTAAGGGTTACAAGCGCTGATGCGGTCGAAGTCGTCCGTATCGGTGTTATTTCAATGGAGATGGTTTACGATTGTCTTAAACAAAAACAGGTAATAAAGAACTATGAGGATTGCGTTAGGAGCAGACCATAGAGGTTTTAAATATAAGGAAAGAATAGCAAGTCTTCTCAGGGAGATAGGTCACATCGTAAAAGACTTCGGCACCTTTAGTGATACGCAGTCTGTTGATTATCCCGACTACGCACTGTTAGCCGCACGGGCTGTTAGTAATGAAGAATGTGACTGTGCAATACTTATTTGCGGCACAGGTGTAGGGATGTGCATTACGGCAAATAAGGTAAACGGGGTTAGGGCTGCAATAGGTAATGATTTGTTTACTACCATAATGAGTAGAAAGCACAATGATTCAAATGTGCTTTGTATTGGCGCTGATGTTGCGTCACAGGACCCTCTTGAGGAAAGGGTAAAATTATGGCTTAGCACACCTTTTGAAGCGGAAGAACGGCATATCCGCAGGCTTGGTAAGATGGTAGCTGTAGAGAACAAAAACAACACACAGCAGATTTCAAATAACAGATAAAACAGGTAGAGGCGCTGTACATTACGTCCCTACCCCCCTTTTTAGCTCCATCCCGTTTACAAAAGAAAGGTGCAAGATTTCAGCCACTATTAAGAATTTAAGCCGTTTATTGAGGGTTATTTTTACAATTTGTGGAATTAAAAGATTTATCAAAATATTTGTGATATAGAATGCAATTACATAACTGCTTGTAAATGGGTTATCTATAAAGTTTCTATCTTTCCAAACACTTTATTTTTTCTAATAGGCACGTTGTTCGCTATATAACGTTTATCAAATGGGCTCCTTTCCAGAGGAGCGCTTTTTCCCCTCGAAAGGCCAGATACCCCGTCCATATCTGGCCTTTCAACCCCTTATAAAGACTCTACTATAATCTGGCTCACTTCACAAAGAATGGTAACTTGACGACATAAATTAATATAAGAATTATTATTACTATGGCAGAAAGTGCTCCCGTAACTATCAATGTTTTTTTTGTTTTATCTTTTCCATCTGTCATAGGTACTATCCCTTTCAGTAAGTATATTATTATAGTCTAACACTACATTAGTTTTGCTTCTATCTCTTTAAGCAATCTTTCTCTGGTAAAAGGTTTTTCAAGGAAGACCAGATGGGGGTCAATTTCCTTTAGATTCCTATAAGAGTGCGATGATAGACTGCTGGCAATTATTACCGGGATACCCGAATATTCATTAGACATGCTTTTTAAGTACATGAAGAACGTATCGCCAGGTACCAAATCGAGGATTATATCAAGAATGATAATGCTTGGTTTGCACTCTTGCAATTTTTCAAATGCCTCATCCCCATCGTATGCACGGACGATATTATAATCCGTACCTTCAAAAATGTCTGAATAGAGGTCGTGCATATCCTTTTCGTCTTCGACAATTAGTATTGTTTTTCCCATATTAACCCACCTGTTCGTTTTGTGCGGAATTCAGATAAGGGAGAGCGAATCTAAAAGCCGTTCCTTTACCCTTACCATCACTTTCTGCCCAAATCCTTCCTCCGTGTGCATCAACGATTGTTTTACAAATGGCAAGTCCTATCCCAATCCCGTCACTTCTCGTTTTTTCCTGGTAAAACCTTTCAAATAATTTATAAAACTTGTCCTTAGGGACGCCAATTCCTATACCAGTATCCTCAATTGAGATTTCTAACTCTTTTTCTTTTGTTTCTGCAGAAATAGTAATTCGTCCTTTTTCAGTGTACTTGATTGCGTTATCCAGCAGGTTATATATTACCTTAGTAATCTCCTCTCTATCACCCTTGAATGTGGGCAAATGGTCTGGGATCCTGGTTAATAATATAAGCCCCTTATGCTCTGCCAAAAGCAGTAATTCCATTACCACTTGATTGACAAGTTCCTCTAAATGTATTGGTTCTTTCTTATATTGGAATTGTCCTGATTCTAAAATGGAAAGATGTAATATACCTTTTATATCCTTCTGAAGTTTACGGATGTTGCTGGTTATAATCCTGCGATATTTTTCTTCCTTTTCTCGACTATTCTTGTCCTTTTTAACTTCCTCTGCCCATAGAGCCATTGCCATTTCTATATGAGCCACAGGTGTTTTCAATTCGTGAGAAACGTCCCTGATAATATTATCCTTCATCTTATCGAGGCTTCGTAATTCTTCGTTAGCCCTTTCTAATTCCATGTTCTTTTTGGCCATCTCTATGTTTGCTGCATTTAGGGCTCTGGTCCTTTCCTCTACTATCCTCTCCAGTTCCGTATTCCATTCCTTAATCTTGCAAAAGAGCTTCGAGTTTTCAATAGCAATGGTAAGTTGAGGGGCAATCTGTTGAAGTAGATTAACCTGGTTATTACCGAATTCATTAACCCTTCTGCTTCCGAGGTTAATGGTACCAATTATCTGTCCTTTGTAAATTAATGGGTAAGCAACACGTGACATAATGCCTTCTTTAAAAAGTTTGCGGTCAGTGGTCAGTTTTTGTTGCGAAGTATCATTTACAATAAATGGGCTACCACTCTTGATGACCTTTTCTAATATGCTCCCTTCGAGGGGATAAGAGCCACCTTCAGGTAATTCTGTGAAACCATAACTTGTGACGGCTGCGTATGTTGTTATTGCATTGTTTCCTGGCTGAAGCAGTGCAATGCTCATACGGTCGAAATTAATTCTTTTGCCTAATTCAACGGCAATCGCCTTGTAAACATCTCTGATGTCGAGTGCCGAGGCAATAATTTTGTTAATGTTACTGATGAGTTCTCTTTCCGCATCCCTCTTTCTATGTTCAGTGGCATCTCTAAAATGTGGCTGTATCCCGTATTCGGTACGGTTAAGGTCTAACTCGCATATAAGATCTCTTCCATCCTTGGTTATGACGGACACATCGAAGGTTGGACATTTGCAGCCAGGCTTACAACCCCATGCTTCTTCGATTGCTTTCCTGACGTGAGGAACGTATTCCAGCTTGATTATTTTCAATATGCTACTTTCCACTAAGTCATGCTTATCATAGCCGAAGAGTTCTGTTACTTGTCTATTAAAGTTCTTTATTAGTTCGCCTCGGTGAAGAACGAAAATAGGGTCATTTGTAGCGTCGAGAAAATTTTGTATCTCATCAAAGCCCGTAAGCCGGGATGAAAGTATATTTCTAAGGGTTTGTAAAAATCTCATTTATTACTCAACCCCATTTCTTTTCACGCGACATTTCTTCGTCAAGCTTTGCTCTTACGCTTTCTAATAACTTACCCTTTGTAAACGGCTTTTCAAGGAAAACAAGGGTAGGGTCTATCTCTTGAAGATGTTTATAGGTCTTTGAAGAAAAACTACTCGCTATAATTACAGGAATCCTGGCATACTCGGAGGTTCGTTTCAGATGCAAAAAGAAGGTATCGCCTGTTACCAAATCCAGAAGTATATCCAGGATTATTAAATCGGGTTTCTGCTCCTCCAATTTTGTCATAGCCTGGTCAGCATCGTATGCCCGAATAATATTATAGTCCGTTTCTTCAAACATCACAGTATATAAATCCTGAAATGCCTTTTCATCCTCTACAATAAGTATTGTTTTGCTCATTCTAACGTTCCTTTCTGCCTGTGCGTTGCACGCAGACAGGTCATTGATTATGTGTAAGTTGTAGCAGAGACCAGTGCTGGTGCTTCCTTAGTTATTGGTAGAGTGAACTTAAAAGTTGCCCCTTTTCCTCTACCGTCGCTTTCAGCCCAGATTTTGCCTCCGTGCGCCTCTATTATTGTCTTACAAATGGCTAACCCTACCCCTGCTCCATCAACCCTTGCTCTTTCCTGGAAAAATCTCTCAAATAACCTGGGGAACTGACCCTTTGGAAGCCCGATGCCAATTCCAGTGTCACTTACAGCAACTTCAACTGCGCTATCAATTTTACGCGCAGAAATGACAACCTCTCCCTTTTCTGTATATTTGATAGCATTGTCTATCAAGTTAGAAATAACACGAATAATTTCCTCCCTGTCTGCATAAACCATGGGAAGTTTTTCACTGACATCTGCCCACAAAGTAAGCCCCTTTTTTCTGGCAACTAACATTTGCCCTATTACAACATGATTAATCAACTCTTCAATCTGAAGAGGCTCTTTCTTGAATTTTACTCGCCCGGCTTCAAGGCTTGAGAGGTCGAGTATCCTCTTTATTGTTTTCTGTAACCTTTCAATGTTGTTATTGACAATTCCACTGAACATTTCCTCTTTTCTGCGGTCTATCTTTTCCTTTTTTATCTCTTCTGCCCACAGGTCTATAGCCATTTTAACCTGGGCAACTGGGCTCTTTAATTCATGGGTAACGTCACGTATTATGCTATCCTTCATTTTATCAAGGCTTCTTAGTTCCTCGTTAGCCTTTTCCAGTTCAATAAATCTCCTTCCCAATTCTTCATTTGCAATCTTTAAATCATGGGTTCTTTTTTCAACGGTTTTTTCCAATTTTACTGTATGATTTTGTAACTCTTTTTCCAGCTTCTTTTGTTCAGTAATATCTCTTACGACCTTAATTACGGCATTAAGATTGCCATTGTTGTCAAGTAACGGATAAGAGGTTATTAAAACAGTCTTAGCATTTCTGGGGATAAAATGTTCTGCCGATGATGGTTTATGGGTTTCGATTGTCCTTACCGTGGGACAATCTTCACAAATACTATCCCTGCTTTTATAAGCCTGATAACATTTTTTCCCAGCAAGGTCTGGTCCGTATTGGTCAATAGCTGCTTGATTGACCTTTATAATAGTTCCATCTTTGTCGAGTACCGTTATTGCATCCTTAATGGCATCGAACATAGATTCGAGGTACAGTTTGGCTGCTTGAAGTTCCTCATTTCTTTTATTTATGGTGCTTGCCATTATATTAAACGAATTGGCTAATGCGCCGATTTCATCATCAGCCCTATTTTGTACCCTCTGGCTTAAATCTCCTGCCGCCATCTTCTTGGTAGCATCTGTAAGGCGTAAAATCGGTTCAGATACCATCTTTGCCAGTGTAATAGAGACCACGATTACCGCAGTCATTGCACCTGCAAAGAGTATGAAGATGTTCCTTTTGAGTCTATAGACTGCCCTGTAACCCTCATCAACATCTATTTCAGAGATTACTCCCCATTGCAACTCTGGAATCCATTGCCAGAAACCAAGCACCTTTGCCCCCCTGTAATCCAGATAGCCATTCCCATCAAATCCTTCCTGGCCTTTCAGGCACTCTTTGGCGCCTTTGGTTAGTTCTCCTGTTTGGGGGGTTACAACCTTAAGTTCGAGGGCTGACCGTTTTTTTATAAGGCCTGCTTCTTTTAAGTCGGAAACAAAACGTGACTCCGTTAGCATGACCCCGTCACGATTAATAAGATACGTCTCGCCGCTTTCGCCTAATTTAATGCTTCGCATAAGTTTGCTGATTTGCATAAAATCTATTCGCA
>JACQHT010000013.1 GCA_016198835.1 Planctomycetota bacterium
CTTATGATATTGGGCGTCGGATAAGGCTCTATACATACCCATGTCTTAAACCCCTTTTCGTGTAAATATTTCAATGACTGAATCCGTTCCACAAATTTTGTGGTATTTGGCTCAAATGCTTTCCTGAAATTTTCATCTAATGAAACAATAGTTATGCCGTATTCATTCTCCACCATAAAATCTCTATCATTGGCAATTCCTTCCGGGTAAATACCCTTAGTAAGGGTTGTGCATGGAATATCATCATTATTTAGTCTTTTTATTATCTTTAAACTTAGTCCCCCTATCTCTTCATACCCGAACATAAACGGGTCTGTGGAAAAGCATAAATGAACCGACTTGATTTTCTTCTTATATCTTGGAATTTCCTCTTCGAGTAATTCAAGGGCATTCTCAACAATTTTAGGATTACACCATTCTTTATAAGAGGAAATAACACCGCATCTTTTTTTCATTAGCATGGCGTAACATGGGTATCTGCATCCATGGGAACAGCCCTCAACATGGTTGACACAAAAGTCAGCCGTTTCTACCCCACTTTTATAAAGTAATGACTTGCGTTTAATCGTTTGCATACCGGACACTATGTGTTTTTATTAACCTCCTCTTTTTCAATCTTTGCCACACTGCGCAGGGCGAGCCCTTCGTTCCATAAAAATAATAATCCCATTACTGTGATGGGAAAGACGCCCACCGCCCATAGGATAATCGCATAGCTCTGTGAGGAAGAGAGTCCAACCCCAAACAAATCAAGCGCCTTTTGTGTTGCAATATGAAAAACGCCGACAAAGCCCGGGGCTTGCGGCAGGATAACGGCAAAAGATACGAAAATAATAACCATGCAGGCGCCGAGAACTGGAAGGCTTAAATTAAAAGAAAAACTCACAAAATAAGTCTCCAGTACAATAAGGACCCATATTACTGCAGTGAGTAACGTGACCTGCGCAATTTCTCCTCTGTTCTTTAAAATCGCAAAACCAGATATAAAGGAATCTATAAAGGCTGTTAGTTTATCCTTTGTTCGTGCCGGAAGTATTGAAAGATGTTTGCCAAGCCACTCCTTTACCTTATCAGGGTATCTTGCCAGGATAAAAGCCAGTACTATAATGATGCTTAATGGAATGGTGAGCGCCTTTGCCAGCTTTTTTAATTTTGCGATTGTATGTATTGTGCTTTTTGCATTTGAACTGGAAGAACCAGCATCGTGCGCTTCAATTGAGGAAATGCTCATTGGATTTGAAAGCTCTTTTTGTGTCTCGGTGGAAGGAATTGGCAGGATTGCTAAGATTATTATAGAGAAGATGATTAAAGATACGGTATCAAATGTTCGCTCCATTAGCACTGTTGCAAGAGAAGCCGATATTTTAATCTTTTCCTTTTTCCCTATCATTACTGGTTTAATTACCTCCCCAACACGTGCTGGAAGGATGCAGTTAGCCATAAATCCAATGGACGTGGCAGAAAAAAGGCTCATAAAGGAGACCTTTTTGATAGGCTGCATCAAAATCCGCCACCTTATAGCCCTGACAACGTAACTAAGAAGCACCACTGCCGTTGCGGGCAGTAAATATATGTAGTTTGCTTCCAGGAAGGCTTCACCGAGCTGATGCCATTCAATCTTTCTGGCGAAGAGCCATGTGCAAACAGCACTTATAATGATGCCCAGCGCTAATATTATGGTTTTCTTGTTTACTTTCATATAGTCATTTTCTAACTTGCTACATATCGTTGAGAGAGACTATTTCCACTGTTTTGGGCTTGGAGAATCGAAAAACCTTCGAGTCAATTTGTTCATTTGTGACGATATTAGTTAAAGAAAGTATAAGTTTTGTATCGTCATCAGGCCACAAAATAACAATCTTTTGAGGGATGACAGAATTATCAAACCGGGCATAATCATCAAAAAGCGCCTGCACCCTGATATTGCCACCCGTGCCGAAGATATCGTATCTAATCACATTTACACCGACCCTGTCAATATAAAGATTTGCACGCAAGATTGCTATTCCATTGTTTAAATCAACGATATGAATCAACCACAAACCTGGCCATGTCTCAAGGATAGGTGTTCTGTTAACATCCTTTGTTAGGATTGTGCCGGGAGTAAGGGCATCGTTATAATTAAGGAGCATTGCTATATCATCTGGCAGGATATTAGCACCGAGTTTTGCCGACCCGCCTGAGGCGGATATTGAGTTGCACCGACCCGTATAAATTTTTTTTTCAGAGGGCAAATATAACCAGAACGTCTCGCCATCTGTGAGCATATCAAATATGGTCGAGGTCAGCTTTGTGCCAATGAAACGCAGCTTGTTTGGTCTTTGCAGTCTAATATATCCCTCGCAAAGTAATGGACCGCTGGTATCGGGCGTATAAAGGGTTATCTGTGCTTTTGCCTTCAAGGTTGTAAAGCTTGTGTTGTTAGAACTGAGGGTATCCTTTATTTGCTCAAGAGAGAGGTTTTGGACCGTGCCCGAGGGTTTTCTAAGCATCCAGGAAATACCCGTCAAATCACTTGCAACGGGAGGACCGGGACGCACCGCAGCGCAACCAGCAAGAAAAGGTGAAAAGGTTAAAAGGTAAAGAGGCAAAGAGGCAAAGAGGTAAAGAGGCATTAATCTTTTTACCTTTTCACCTTTTTGCCTTTTCACCTTTTTACCTCTTTTTTTAAACAATTGTTCCTGTGGACGTATCGTATATCCATGATAAGTCCATCGCCTCATATTCTACCAGTTCTGTAACGGTAAAGAATGTTTTAATCTCCTTTTCCGCAGTGCTTTCGGAATCGGAGCCGTGTATTAGATTAAAACGGTTGCTCAGGGCATAATCGCCCCGAATGGTGCCAGGCTGGGCGTCAGCGCCAAAGGTTGTCCCCATCATCTTGCGTGTAACCTCAATAGCATTCTTCCCCTTTAAAACCATCAAGACTACAGGCCCAGAGGTCATATACCTAATAAGTGGTTCATAGAAATCCTTACCCTTATGCACACTGTAGTGCTGCCTTGCCAGAGATTCGGGGATACACGTCATCTTTAGTCCTAAGATTTGAAATCCCTTGTCTTCAAATCTTTTAATTATACCTCCTGTAAGCCTTCGCTGCACTGCATCAGGTTTAATAATTATCAAGGTCTTTTGCATATTTTCTATCCTTCCCACCTGTCCGCCTTATGCGGACGAGTAGATTGTTCCTGCATCCTCACCTTTTTGCATTTAGGACAAATCCACTTTCGCTTCTTGTGAAAACTCCTTTTCGCCTCGACCATCTTTGTTTTGCATCTTGGACAAATCATTTACTGCCATTCCATAGCTATGTTTAGTATCGTTACAACTTTTTCTACCTAATCAGGACAAGCTCTTGAGCTTCTCTTTATAAAGACTCCTCACCCTCAAGAAAAACTGCTGGTACTGCTGTGTCCTATAATCCGGAAATGTCCACGGTAAGGATTCGTACTGCTCATTCCTGTATTGTAATGTTACTTCAGCATAAATCCCTTTGCCCAGATAAATCCTGTGAGAGAAGTCCTTCGTTGAGGCTAAGACTAATTTGGCTTCACTTATATAACCAGGGTCAAGATTAATGGGACGACTGACC
>JACQHT010000210.1 GCA_016198835.1 Planctomycetota bacterium
AGGAAATGGAGCGCTTCTTCTGCATTTGAAAATCTTTTAACGTATGATTTGTCGGGCAAAACGCCTATCGTGCCCTTTACTTTTGGGTCTGTAGGCGACTTTTCGGAGATTGTTATTGCACCACTTGTGGGGATGTCCTGGCCTGATAAGAGCCTCGCAAGTGTAGTCTTTCCAGAACCAACAGGACCGTATATCCCGAGGATTTCCCCCTTAAGTATTTCTACATTAAGGTTGGTAATAGCTGTAATCTCTCGCTTACGCTCAAAGTCCTTGTATATTTTCGTAAGATTTTCAATCTTTATAACAATGTTTCCGTTCAATGCTTTGCTCAAAGGGTGGCATGGACAAACTTATTTGTCCGTGCCTCTTTGGCTCCGATTATAAGGTTTTCGGCAAAATCCCCAACCGCTTGTACGAGTTCTTTTAGGGATTTATCCTGATATTTTTCAATCATTTTAATGATAGCGCTTCCTACAATTACACCATCTGCTATCTGTCCTACGGTCTTTGCCTGCTCGGGCGTAGAGACTCCAAAGCCTATCGAAATAGGCGTATTCGTTAACTGCCTCAATTTCCTTATGTTTTCAATCATATCGGTAGGCAGCGTATCCCTTACGCCTGTAATCCCAACCACTGAAATATAATATATGAAACCCTGGGATTTCCTTGCAATTATGTCTCTGCGGTGTTCCGTGGTTGTAGGGGCAACAAAGCACACAATCTTAAAATCTTTTTTTTCCGCAATCTTGAAGACTTCGTCGCTTTCTTCTATTGGCAGGTCAGGAATGGTTGCCCCGTCCAGACCGGCGTTTAATGCCGTTTCTATAAATCTTTCACACCCACTCTTAAAGACTATACTGTAAGAAGCCATAGAAACGATTGGAATCTGTCCGCCTGAGGCGGATTTTCTTATGTCGCTAATGAGGTCAAAAATCTGTGAAACCTTCTGTCCCTTTGAAAGCGCCCTATAATACGAAGCCTGGATGATGGGTCCATCAGCTATTGGGTCAGAAAAAGGAAACCCCAATTCTATAACGTCAGCGCCCCTCTTTTCAAGTTCAAGGATAAGGGACTTTGTAGTTGGTAAATCGGGGTCACCTGCAGAGATAAAGGGTATGAAAGCTGGTTCTCTTTTATTACGCAGGTCCTGAAATTTTTTGTCAATTCTATTCATTTAAAAAAATGAAAAGGTTAAAAGGCAAAGAGGCTAAAAGGTTAAAAGGCTTAAGAAAAAAGAGGCTTAGGGCTGAAGGAAAAGATTTTTTCTTCAGCCTTAAGCCCTCAGCCTTCAGCCTATTTGTAACCTCTTAGCCTCTTAGCTTTTTAGCTTTTTAATCTCTTTAAAGCCTTACATCCCTGGCTCTAACTTGCCCTCATGCTTAACAATGTCCTGAATAGTATTCTGAAGTTTTTCACGTGTGTCTTCAAGTATTTTCTGAGAATACTCAAAGTTGTGTGCACCCTTGCCTCTTTCGACCATGTCAAGGGCGGATTTTGCTGAGCCAATCTGGCATTTTGCCCTCTCACAAGTTTCATCCTTTTCATCAAGACCGCCTACCGTTTGTTCCGCAACGGTTAAAAGGGCATGAAGTTCTTCGCTATAACTGCCAAGTGATGCACGCCATTCGTCAAGCATCTGTCCGTATTGTTCTCCGTGGCATCCTATACACCACTGCCTGACGTTTTCTACACTGTGTCCTTTCTTGATATCTTTATGACATCCAAGTTCGCAGGACATGCCCACCTTTGCCATAGGATTCTGGTGTCCTTTAATACTATCGAACTTTTCTCCATGATACAGCTTAAACTGACGCAGATGGCACTCGTTGCACGTTTTAGTGTCCATCTCCTTGTGATGGCAATTCAGGCAGTCAAGCTTGCTAACTACAGTCTTAGGATGAGGCTCCGTGGTTGAGTGGCATGTCTTGCACTCCATAAGCATTAGCAAGTGCTTCTGGTGCTGAAAATAAGGATACTTTGGCTGTACGCTTCTTTGAACGAAATCAACGTGACACGAACTGCACGTCCTGATAGAGACCTCTGTCAACTGTGGTTCTGGATAAATTCCTTCAGTATGGCAGGTTCTGCAGGTTGTCTTTTCAAGATTGTGACAGTCGAAACACTTCGTCATGTGAGGACGATTTGTAGGACTGGGTGAACCGTCATGTGAAATATTATTATGACAGTCCGTGCACAGAGTTTTTGCCTTTTCAATGTGAACGCCATGCTGAATCTTTATCTTCTGAACATTTGTCTTCAAAACTTGCCAGTCGTTATTGTACAACATGTTTTCATGGCATCTTATACAGTTTTGATTCATTCGTTCGGGCGAAGAGCAGAAATTCGCTGGTATAAGCTCGCCAGGTGCTGCATGGCAGGCATCACATGTTACGCTTGCAGGATGGAGTGTCGAATCTCTCCAGAACTCTGAACGTCCCTGATAGCGGTGACAGGTCATGCAATATGCTTTTCCAAACCGTGTGCCAGAATGAGTGAATTTTATTAGCCAGGCAAAGGCGCCTAAACCGATAACAGCGCCAACAAAGCCAGCAAAAATTATAAGTTTAACAGAAATTTTAGGCAAAGTCATAAGTTTAAACTCCCTCTATATCTAAGTGGTAGACAACGAGGTTCGGGTGCCCACTTTGTGGGCGCGTTTGTTTTCAACGAACATAAAGTTCGTTGTCTACCACTAATTTAAAGTCAGACCTTCTTAACCTCTACAATAGTATCCATCCATCCCTGCCCGCCGCCAATGGGGTCAACTGTGGGTGGCGTTATCACGGCTGGATTTACTCCATTTCCTTCTTTCTCCCACCAAATCAGTGACGTTTCAGGGTTCTTAGTTTTAAAGTTTTTAGCCCTTGCAACACGACCAAACTCCCAATG
>JACQHT010000205.1 GCA_016198835.1 Planctomycetota bacterium
GTAAATACCAGATTTCACTGAAAGCTATTGAGATAAAGCAAAATACTGCCGAGAAAGAACTCGTGGTTAAGGATGAATTTGAGGAATTGGTAAGGGAGGCAATTGAAGAACTACCACAACAATTCAGAGAAAAGCTTGAAGATACCTTTATAGTGGTTGAGGATATGCCCGATAAGGCAGTTGTTGATAAATTGTCTTTGCCTTCAAACAGGGTACTTTCTGGGCTTTATCAAGGAGTTCCACTTACAAGACGCAGCAGTCTGTATGGGGGAGTGCTTCCAGATAAAATTATTATCTACCGTAAAAATATTGAAGCCTCATGCAAATCCCGGTCGGAAATTAAAAAGAACGTGCAGAGGGTCGTAAGGCACGAGGTTGCCCATCATTTCGGTTTTACCGATAAACAAATCAGGAAGTTAGGCTATTAGTAACTCAATCTATGAACGAAGAGAAAAAGGGTTACATAATTATTTTCGTTACCGCAAGTTCGGTAGAGGAAGGGCAAAAGATTGGGCGTACTCTCGTTGAGGAGAGGCTCGTTGCATGTATCAACATCGTATCGCCAATCCAATCTATTTTTCAGTGGCAGGGGAGGGTTTCTGATGAACGTGAAGCGCTACTAATTGCAAAAACAAAAAGCGCTCTTTTTAATGATATTGTAGTTAGGGTTAAAAAATTGCACAGTTACAAGGTGCCAGAAATTATCGCAGTACCGATTGTAGAGGGTTCTCAGGATTACTTGAACTGGATTTCTGCAGAGACGCTCAAATGAATAACACCTTAAATGAATATAAAGAGATAATTGATAACTTTAAAAACGTTAGCATCGGTGTGATAGGGGACTTTGTTGCTGACGTTTATGTTTTTGGGAAACCTCATAGGCTTTCCAGGGAAGCGCCTGTGATAATCGTAAAGTACGAAGGAGAGAGGATGGTTCCCGGAAGCGCAGGGAATACGACAAACAATCTCTCTAAGTTAGGGGCAAAGGTATATCCTGTGGGCATCATTGGTGATGATAAAGTCGGTAACGATATGCTCCAGTATTTTCTAAAAGACGGCGTTGACATAAAAGGGCTGTTTATTTGCGCTGGAAAGTCAACCGTAACCAAGACAAGATTATTGGCTGGTGATACGCACACCTCCAAACGACAGATAGTGCGCCTCGATAAAGAGCCCCAACAGCGAATGACCAGAATCCTTGAACAAAAGATTATTGATTACATGGATAATGTAAATAGTATTGTAGATGCCTGGGTTGTGTCTGATTATGGTTATGATGTCATAACCCCGGAAATCCTTGAAAAGGTAAGACGGTATGCAGAGAAAAAGGTTGTTGTTGTTGACTCGCGTTATCGGCTTCGTGATTTTGTGGGTGTAACGATTATTGCTCCCAATGAATCTGAAGCTGCATCAGCAAGCGGAATAAAGATTAAAGAGGAAAAAGACCTTGTTGAAGTGGGTAAGAAGCTATTAAACATAATGAAAACAAAAGCCGTTCTCATTACATGTGGTAACCGTGGCATGGTGCTTTTTGAGGGCAATCGAATCGAAGAAATACCCATCTGCGGTCCTGACGAGGTGACCGATGTTACAGGGGCAGGCGATACAGTGGTTAGTATGCTTGCCGCATCCCTGGCTTCAAATGCCACGTTTTCACAGGCGGCAAGGCTATCAAATTATGCAGCGGGAATAGTGGTTATGAAGAATGGTACCGCAACCCTGACCTGCGCCGAACTGATGCAGATTATAGAGCACGACCTGTCCGCCTCAAGTGGATTAAATAACCAAACTGCCCGCTATCCATGGGAAGTTATCAGGCATGAAGATACGTTCTATAAAGAAGTAATTCAATAGAAATATCAAACCCCCGTTAGAAGCTTTAAAATAAACCAATAACCGCTTCTACAAGGGGTGTCTTCAAATGGTTGAGCTTCTAACGGGGTAAACGAAAAATCAGAATCCAGAAGACAGGAGTCAGAAGTTGAGAAGTTAGAAACCTGGGAACTTGATAAGTTAAGGATGTAGACTGCCAATCTTCCCAACCTCATAACTTCCTAATTTCTGGCTTCTGTATTCTGACTCCTGAATTCTGAAATTAAAATGGCGAAGATAGTTAAAGATGTTGACAAGTTAGCCTCCATTGTGAAGGATTTAAAGGCTAAGGGGAAAAAAATAGTATTGGTCAATGGATGTTTTGACATCCTCCATGTGGGTCATATCAGATACCTCAAAGGGGCAAAAATGCTGGGGGACGTTCTTGTTGCAGCCCTGAATAGTGATATTTCCGTCAGGGCTTTAAAGGGCTCGGGACGCCCGTTAACACAGGAAGGGGAGAGGATGGAAATTCTCTCTGCAATAAGGTTTGTTGATTACGTTACCATATTCTCAGAACCAACGGTAGATAAAATTCTTCTGAAAATAAAACCACACATCCATGCCAAGGGCACGGATTACACCATTGAAACAGTACCCGAAAGACAGACCGTGTTGTCTTACGGGGGCGAGATAGCCATTGTTGGCGACCCAAAAGAGCATTCGAGTTCGGAAATGGCAGCGATTAAAAATAGGTAGACAACGAGGTTTGGGTGCCCACTTTGTGGACGCGTTGATTTCAACGAACGTAAAGTTCGTTGTCTACCGAAATGTATGCAGTGAAAAGGAAATTATTATTCAAGGGAAATAACGTAAATGTCTAATGTATGTATTGTCGGTCTTCAGTGGGGAGACGAAGGAAAGGGTAAGATTGTAGATGTGCTTACTGATGACTTTGACATTATTGTGAGGTATCAGGGTGGCAGCAATGCCGGGCACACGGTTGTAGTAAATGATAAAAAGTTTATCCTGCATCTTATTCCCTCAGGCATCCTTCATCCAGGGAAGCAATGCGTTATAGGCAATGGCGTTGCCCTTGACCCAGCGATTCTCCTTCAGGAAATCGAGGAACTTAAAAGGCTGGGTTTCTCTATGGATAATAACCTGTACATAAGCGATGGCGCCCATATCGTTTTTCCTCATCACAAACAACTTGATTTGCTGCTCGAAAATGAGAAGGGCAATAACAAGATTGGCACTACAGGACGTGGTATAGGGCCGTGTTACACAGATAAGATGGCGCGAAATGGGATAAGGGTTGCCGAATTATATCATCCTGAGTACTTTAAGGGGAGGCTAAAGAATATTGTTGAGGAAAAGAATAAAATCCTTGTAAATATTTTCCAAGCTCCTCCGCTATCGTGGGAACAAACATATAATGAATACCTTATTTATGCCGAGAAAATGAAGCCTATGGTTTGTGACACGGTGGAGTTTATAAATGAAGCAGTAAAGGGGTCGAAAAACATCCTTTTTGAAGGAGCGCAAGGGAGTCTTCTTGACGTTGATTTTGGGACTTATCCATTCATTACCTCGTCAAATGCAACCGCATGTGGCGTCTCCTCAGGGGTAGGCATTTCTCCGAAGCAGATTCATCGCGTCCTTGGCGTGATGAAGGCATATACAACAAGGGTTGGCTCAGGGCCATTTCCAACGGAGATAAACGGTGAACTGGGGGAGCATATCAGGCAAAAGGGTGGTGAATTTGGAGCGACCACTGGAAGGCCGAGACGTTGCGGATGGTTTGATGCCGTTGCAGTGAAACACTCCATAACCATTAGCGGAGTTGATAGTGTAATTCTAACAAAATTTGATGTTCTGGACGACCAAAAGACTATAAAGGTATGCGTGGGATATAAATTTGGTCAGAAAACATATACGAGGTTTCCAACAGACCTTGCAGCCTTGCCTCATTGTGAACCTATTTATGAAGAATTACCAGGGTGGCTTAAAGATACTACAAAGATGCGTAGCAGTAAGGCTCTTCCAGTTAATGCCAAAAATTATATCCGTACGATAGAAAGTATTATAGGACTGAAAATAGAAATGGTCTCCGTTGGTCCTGAACGGAGTCAGATAATAAGAGTTTCTTAATGATTGAAAATACACGGCTACCAGAGCACATTGCCATCATTATGGATGGTAACGGTCGCTGGGCAAAGACGAGAGGCTTACAA
>JACQHT010000209.1 GCA_016198835.1 Planctomycetota bacterium
GCAGCAGTAATCCTGTCGAGGATAACAAGATATTTTTTGTCTAAGAATGTAAGGGCTCTCTGGAAGTTTGTGAGGCGGTCAGGATGGTAAGCCTTAGAACCATCACCGAGGGCATAGTCATAATTGTTTTTAGTCTCAAATTTTGTTATGTCGCCCCTATCAAAATATTGCGCTCCTTTGTAGTGGCTTGATAATATTGTATTGATTGCTTCATTTACATAGTCTCCAGCCTCGGGGTTATTCTGGTCATAATAGACATAATTAGGATGTGCATTATCAGGGTGTACTGAATAGTACTGATAAAGTTCCTGCCCTTGATCCATAGAAATGCTGGGGTCTGAAACGGTAACGGAATTAACTGCAACGGTTGGCTTGCCATAATTCATCTGGAACGTATAATTAACCCAGGAGCCAGTAACAGAGTCCTTTCCCCCCGAACCTTGATTATTATTGTTCATAATGGCAAGGTCGCCACTGCGATAAATACTGAAGGCATTAACGTTATATACCTGTTTTGATGTAAACCAATCGCCAGAGGTAAAGGCAACAAGGGTGTCATTTTTTGTCCAACCACTCCTGAAGAAGACCCAGCCTGCATCAAGGCCCTGAATAGGAGCGGTTCCATCGGCATTATACCCCTGTGCATAGAACGCTAATGGCAGGGTATTATAGTTGGTTCCTGGTTTCGAGGGGTCATAAAAAATTATCCACCTGTACTGTTCACAATTATTATACCACGGCTCCACTATTGGCTTCTTAAACAAATCATTAGCTATATATTGAGCCACTCCCGTGGTATCCTTCTGTGATAAAACTTCGATGGGGTACCACCCAGTAAATGCGTAATGCTCATAGCTAAGCATTCCAAACGGCACCCACCTATCCACATACATTTTCCAAGCAAAAAGCCTTGTGATAAGATTATCTTGTAAATACCGTGATGTACTCCAGAGATTTTCACCCGTTGCCTTATCCCATGCATAAATTTCCAGAGCAAATAGCCTCGTGCCTATATTGTCATAACCTCCGTCAGGGTTTACTCCACCTCCAACCATGTTTGTAAAAGGTATCTTTTTTGTTGTTAAGAATGTCTTTATTTGATTCAGTTTGGTCTGTGCGAGTGAATTGTCGGCATTTCCATTCAGGCTTGTCTCGTTCCAAATAACAATAGCGGCGAACGTCCACTCCTCAGATGGCAGGTTGCTCATCATGGTGTGCCAGTCATCCGATGGTCTGCCTTTCCACCACTCGTTATAATCGGCAGGGTCGTTAACATCCCGCTGTATCGCATAGGAGGAGGTCACCAATTTATTGCCAAGGGTTATGCGGTCTTGCGGGGATAAGCCATTGTAAATCCAATCGTAGGCAAGCGCAAAGCTTGAGTTTTGATATCCTATGTAATCATTAGGATTTGTATTTTCTAAGACCTGTTTGACCCCATTAACGTAGAAACTGCTGCTATCAGGATGAAGATAACTCTCTATTAAATAAACAAACGCAGCGCTAACCACTCTAACCCGTGCGCTTTCTGAGGTAGGCCCTTGGATATATTGCCAACTCCAATTATTAGAGATGGCGCTATCTACCTCTTGCTTCATCGTCATATATCTTGGGTATAAAGGGTCGGTTGGTTCATCAACCTTTGCTGCTAAGGCAGGGATTTCAGCCTTTGTAATGAATATTCTGGGATGCTCACCCTTAGCAAATGGTAGGGTTGCTGCAAACGCATCTAATTCGAGGAATAAAGCTGATACTAATGTAAAGCATATTATTAAGGTTTTATAATAGTTTTTCATCGTATTTCGGCAGCCCCGACGCCTTCGACGAATCTGTAGGCCGGTAGCTTTGCTCCCTATTCTTTCGAGATAGTTCGCCTTTATCGGTTACGTGTTTTCAAATTTTCTAAAGAGCTGGGTGACTACTGCACCCATTCCCACGCTCAGCGCGGTGGAAGCTCCGAGCTTCCGAGGTGTAAGAGAGCAATCTCCATGCCATCAGTACACAATATTACCTATAAGTTGATGTTGCTAAAGAAGGAGGTCCAATGGTAAAATGATGTAGGAGTTAACTCTTTATAATTAAAGGAGTTCCACCATTAGGTAGGAGTGGTGTGGATAAACTTGTTTGTCCGTGCTCAAGCCACACTGGAGGGTAGAAATGAATGTGTTCAACTTTTGGGGGATTTTTATGTACATTTTTGTACTTTAGTAATTTTTAAAATTAATAAACGTACAAAAATGTACAGATAGCCCTGCAGTTAAATGGGGTTTATTTTTATTTATTGGAAGTTTTTGTCAGATTAGGACATCTTTTTGTTTACTTTACAATCTCCCAAAAGACTTCGTCTTCAATTATGCAGAAAAAGATTTTTCCGTATTGTGAGAAGAATGCGCGTAATTCATGGCGATTGGGATGTGGATATTCCGTTTCACTCCACCTTGACTCTGGCACATCTTTTTCGGTTATTAATCTATTATGAATGAAGATTCTACCTCCATTGTCCCGGCATTTTTTTATTGCTCTGTTCAATCTTTCATCCCATCCAGTAGAGCCGTTTAAAACTA
>JACQHT010000212.1 GCA_016198835.1 Planctomycetota bacterium
ACCCTGAATGGGCTTGGCGCAAGAGTATCTAAATTTACCTGTTTTCCAGATCACCATTTTTATAAGCAGGGCGAGCTTGATGTAATAATTAGAGAAGCAGAGAGTCTTGGTGCAGAAGCCATTATTACTACCCAGAAAGATGGGGTGAAAATAAAAAGTCTAAATCCCCCCTTACCCCCCTTTAGTAAAGGGGGGATGGTGGGGATTATACCCCTACTCGTCCTCAAGATTGAGGTACGGGTCGTAAGTGGCAAGGATGCCCTTGAATCAGCCCTCTCAACAATGGAATATTTAAGTGGTTAAAGGAAAAACGTCTTACAAACCAATTGATTTAAGCAAACTAAAGACGTATTCTATAAAGGATAGAAAGAACCTCGTCAGTGTCAGGCAGTTTGCCACATTTGCCCCACCCATTAAAGGATTTGGCAAATTTATTAATTCTCTGCCTAAGGTACTCGCTGCAACAAGTTTTAACAAGGTTGTTGAGGCTATAGTAAAGGCACGCAAAAGGGACCGTCCTGTTGTGATAGCGCTGGGAGGGCATGTGGTAAAATGTGGGCTTTCACCCGTTATCGTAGACTTAATGGAACGGGGTATCGTTACTGCCCTGGCAATGAATAGCGCCGCCGCAATACACGATTATGAAATATCGTTAATAGGAGAGACGTCTGAAGACGTATCTTGTAGCATCAAAGATGGCAGCTTTGGCATGGTTAAGGAGACGGCTGAGGCATTTAGAGTAGCCTCTGCTATCGGTGTTTCTGATAATATTGGACTCGGCAGGGCGTTAGGGAATAAGATTCTCCATGACAAAAACAAATTCAAACAATTTAGCCTTTTAGCAAACGGCGCAAAACTAAATATTCCAACAACCGTTCATGTTGCAATTGGCGCTGATACAATAGACATGCATCCGAATGTTTCGGGCAAAGACCGTGGCGAATCCAGTCTTATTGACTTTAAGATATTAACTTCAGTTGTTGCAAATCTTGAGGGAGGCGTTTGGATAAATATGGGCTCTGCTGTCATCATGCCGGAGGTCTTCTTGAAAGCGATAACAATAGCAAGAAACCTTGGCAATAAGGTGGAAAATTTTGTTACAGTTAATATGGATATGATACAGCACTATCGTACCCAGACCAATGTCATTAAGCGGCCAACAAGCCTCGGCTATGCAATTACAGGGCATCACGAGTTAATGCTACCGTTACTTCGCATGGCAATCCTCTCTGCCATGAATGCAGAAAAAACTAAATAGAAATATCTAAGTAGAAAATTAAAAAGTAAAAATTTAGCCATTTTAATTCCTGAACCTCTCAGGAACTGGTTTTAAATTTTTCGTTTAGATATTTATATTGAATTAATTCTTTTCAAAGAAGTAAGTAAGATTTATAAATTTGTTACGAGGCAATAAAAAATGAATAAGTATATTCGGTATGGACTGGTAAGCGTTGCGCTTGTGTTGACGCTTTCTTATTGTTTGAAGGTCTCTATTGCAGATGAAGCCACGAAACATTACGAGGCAGGCTTAGACCAGTATAAGAAGGGATGGTATGACCAGGCAATCAGAGAATTTGAGATGGCTGTAGAACTTAAGCAGGATTATGTGTCTGCTCATTACGGACTTGGAAACGCATACTATTGTAAGCATTTGTATGATAAGGCTATTAAAGAATATAACAAGGTGCTTAGGTATAATCCTGACCACGCAAAGGCACATTATGCGCTCTGGTTGAGTTATCGTGCGCTGGGAATGACAGGAGACGCCGAAAAGGAGCTTGAAATCTATAAGAAACTCTCTGGTCAGAAAGGCGAAGAAAAGGCTGCTTCTGACTCCAGTGGTTATTCTGAAAAAAGGGATTATACAAGGTCTGATGAGCGGACAGAGAGCTGGCATGTTGCAGACAGCCAAGCCCAGATTGGGGCGAAAGCGCCTACAGAGGGTGCCTCGCACACTGAGGCAAAAGAACAGGAAGCACCCGCTCCACAAAAACAGCCAGAAGAAGAGGTAAAGAAGCAGGAGTCTCATGTTCCACAAGAACAACCGAGTGAGATGGTAAAAAAACCGGAAGAGCCGAGTGCTCTTTCAGAGATGCTTGCTCAGTTTGAACAGCGGCAAAAAGAGTCAGCTTCTGCTCCTCAACCAGCTCAACCAACAGCCCAACCAGCACACCAGGAACAACCAGTACAGGCTAAAGAAGAGGCGGTTGCTGAAGCACATAAACAAGCAGAGGCTCAACATGTTGCCCCCAGCCAACCAGTCGTTCATGAGCAACCGAGCGCCCCGGTTATAGCCGAGGTCAAAACTGAGGGGGGGATAACACCTCAACATACACCACCCCCTGCAAAGGTAGTCGAACAGGGTCAAGCGTCACAAGCTACAGAAACAAATGTACATGCCCCGAACCAGAGTGGTACAGAGTCAGGTATAACATATTATAAGTCTCACCAAACTCAAGAGCCTGCCCCAGGCCAGGGTGGTTCTGTGACTGCAGAAGTAAAGGAAACACACATTGCTGCTGAAAAACCTCGCGAGCATGTAAGGGGTCATGGAATTAAGGTTAGAATGGAGCATGTGTGGAAGAACGCTCCTATGGGCAAGGTAATTGTAAGTATAGCGATTTATATTTTTGCTGCCCAAGTTTGGATTGGCATTGTTGCAACGCTGGGCTTACTTTTTTTGAAAAAAAAGCAAGCAAAAAAACTTTAACACCATTAAAGTATTACCTACTTTTTTCAAAAAAGTGGGGGGGGGGATGAAGATATGAAGTCTTGCTCAATTAAATTGATTTTTATATTGTTGTGGTTTTTGCCCTGCAAGACGACAATCTTTGCCGCGGACGATACGGAAGTTCATTATACCCGTGGAAATGATTTTTATAGCAAAGGAATGCTTGATGATGCCATTAACGAATACAAAGAAGCAATAGTAAGAAATCCTTTTAATGCGAAGGCATATAATAATCTCGGTATCGTCTATAAAAAAAAGGGCATGGTAGACGAAGCTATTGATGCTTATAAGAAGGCTATAAGAATCAAGCCTAATTATGCAAATGCATATACCAACCTGGGGATTGTTTATGCAAGTAAAGGCCAAATGAATGAGGCGATTGAGGAATATAAAAAATCACTATCATTTGAGCCAAATATTGCTGAGACGCATTACAATTTGGGTAATGCGTATCTAAGGAACGGGAGATTTGACGATGCTATCGCTACTTACAAGAAGACGATAGATATTAATCCGCAATATGCTGAAGCGCATAATAGTCTTGGGGTTTCCTACGTTAGTAAGGGAATGCTGGATGAAGCAATTACGGAATATAAGAAAGCCATTGAAATCAATCCCAAACTTGCAAGGGCGCATTATACCTTAGGGAATGCCTATCTACGCAAGGGTATGTTTGACGAGACCATAGCAGAGTTCAAAAAGGTTCTGGAGATAGAGCCGGATTGCGCTGATGCGCATCGAGACCTCTCAGTTGCTTATGAGATGAAGGAAATGAAGGAAGATGCCGACAGAGAGTTTACAATCTATGAGAAATTAGTTAGCCAGCAAAAGTAAATATAGAGAAAAACCGAACCCTTTCTTAAACGAGGTCAAGTAACATCACTTTCATTGTATTTTGGAGCTTGGATTTTATTGTACAGCAGATTTATAGATATACTTACTAATATTAACAAGCCTAACATCTTAGTAATAGGCGATTTGATGCTCGATAAATACGTATGGGGCGAGGTTAAACGTATTTCACCGGAAGCGCCTATTCCTGTCCTGAGTGTCACATCGGAAGATATTAGACCAGGGGGTGCCGGATGTGTTATCAACAACCTTTGTCACATGGGCACAAAGGTCTATTGTGCTGGGACCATTGGCGCAGATGCTGAAGGTCGTCAATTGCTAAATCAACTGGCTAAACTTGGGGCTGAGACATCTGGAATTTTTGAGGATGCAGAGAGACCGACAACCGTAAAGGTGCGGATGATGGGTCATTTACAAACCGCCGGTAGAGGGGTACAGCAGCTACTACGAGTAGATTATGAGAAGACTAACCCAGTTCCAATAAATATCGAAAAGAAAATTATCCAGTACCTCGATGAAAAAATACCACAATTAAACGTTGTTCTTGTGTCAGACATGAACAAGGGGCTTCTATCTAAGGAGATTCTAAAAGCCGTTGTAAGTCTGGGGAAGCGGCATTCAATACCAGTCATTGTGGACCCTAAATTGGGCGAGGACTATACATGCTATGCAGGGGTAACTGCCGTAACACCGAATCGTCATGAAACCGAATTAGCCACAGGGGTTGCCATTGCTGGACAAGAAAGCCTGAAGACCGCAGGGAAGAAACTTGTTAATAAACTCGGTCTTCAATGCGCTGTTATAACAATTGATAAAGACGGGATATTTCTTTATCGAAACGATGAAAATTACAGTTTAATTCCTACTGTGCCAAAGGAGGTATCAGACGTTACTGGGGCGGGTGATGTTGTGCTGAGTGTGCTTGGCTTTGTAACTGGAAGTGGTTATAGCTTTGAGGATGCTGCTGCAATAGCGAACGTTGCTGCAGGAATTGAGGTTGGGAAGATTGGCGCAATGCCTGTAAGCGTTCAGGAAATCTTGAAGGAATTAACCGATAGAGAGCAACCATTTGCCCATAAGATATTAGATATTTATGGACTATCTGAACGCCTCAATCAGTGTCGTATGAAACGTCAAAAGGTTGTTTTTACAAATGGATGTTTCGATATCCTCCATGTTGGGCATATAGAATATTTAAAGTTTTCTCGTCGTCAGGGGGATGTGCTTGTGGTTGGATTAAATACCGATGGGTCTGTACGCAAGCTAAAGGGTTCCAATCGTCCCGTTGTCCCGGAGCATGAACGCGCCCGACTGCTTGCAGCGATGGAAGACGTTGATTACGTCATCTTATTTGATGAGCAAACCCCTGATGAACTTATCAAAAAGGTTAAGCCAGACGTATTAGTAAAGGGTGAGGATTGGCGGGATAAGGGCGTGGTTGGCAGTGAGTTTGTGGAGTCCTACGGTGGAAAGGTAGTTTTGGCGCCTCTTGTCGAAGGAGTCTCTACTACTAACATACTATCAAGAATCTTAAACAGCAAAGTAGTTTATAGCTCATAGCTCATGGCTCATGGTTACAAGTGCACACGAAATCCAAAAAGAGTTACAGGAAAGCATAAAGGTTAAAGAAAGCCTTTTATCAAGCGGTTTGAAGACCATTGAGAAGATAGCTAATCTTCTTATAGACGCCTTAAAGAATGGGAACGCTGTATATCTTATGGGAAATGGAGGCAGCGCTGCTG
Source organism: Planctomycetota bacterium (assembly GCA_016198835.1). Taxonomy (GTDB): domain Bacteria; phylum Planctomycetota; class Brocadiia; order Brocadiales; family Subterrananammoxibiaceae; genus Subterrananammoxibius; species Subterrananammoxibius californiae. The sequence continues at coordinate 5,326 of JACQHT010000212.1, forward strand.
ACGCCCAGCACATCGCAGGTGAGCTTGTTGGACGGTTTAAAAAGGATAGACGTCCTCTGCCAGTACATTCCTTTACGACCGATACCTCTATTCTTACAGCGATTGCTAATGATTACGGCTACGATTCGTGTTTTTCAAGGCAGGTAGATGCCTTTGTAAAAAAGGGTGATATAGTCTTTGGGCTGAGTACGAGTGGGGACTCTGCAAATGTTTTAAAGGCTGTTCTACTTGCAAAGGAAAAGGGAGCCGTGACTGTTGGACTTACCGGGGAAAATGGTGGTGAACTAAAAGATGCTGTAGATATATGCTTAATGGTTCCTTCTTCAAGTACCCCACGTATTCAAGAATGCCACATTACGGTGGGACACATCCTATGCTTCATAGTAGAACGTGAACTATTTACGTAAGACTTTCCCCCTCACCATTCCTCTCCCCTTGGGGGAGAGGGTTAGGGTGAGGGGAAATTTCCAATGAAGATACTTTTCGTCTATCCTAATATTGATGCCCAGGTTGGATTCAACTACGGGCTCGCCTTTATCTCTGCGGTGTTAAAACAGCACGGGCACATTACAAGATTATTAAATATCAACGAAAAGCTTACCGAAATCCCCGCCGATAGCCAGATAAAACAATTTGTTGAGGATTATAACCCAGACCTTATAGGATTCTCCGTTGTTACACCCCAATATCAGCATGCCCTGAGATTCGCAAGGGCAATAAAAAGCTTTTTTAATGTTCCCATTGTGTGTGGCGGTGTTCATGCAACAATGGTTCCTGAGGAAGTACTGCAGGAAGAATGCTTTGATTACGTCTGTGTAGGTGAAGGGGAAGAGGCAATCCTCGAATTGGTAACGAAACTCGAAAATGGTGAAGATACCTCCAGAATTCCAAATATATGGACGAAAAGGGCTGGAAAGATTATTAAAAATAACGTTCGTCCCTTTACCGATATTGCAAGGTTGCCGAGGAAGGATTATGAACTCTTTGACCTTCAAAGATTGATTGATGTTGAAGACGGCTGGGTTCGCTTAATGGCATCAAGGGGCTGCCCTTATAGATGTACGTATTGTTTTAACCATAAGATTGTTGAACGATATAAGGAAGAAACAGCATCGCCCCGTACGGGCGACCCGGCGGGTCGCCCCTACCTGAGACGGCACAGTGTTGATGAGGTGCTATCGGAGATAGATTTTCTTTTGAGCCGTTACAAAAATATCAGGATGTTTATCTTTGATGATGACCTTTTTACGCTGGATAAGCAATACTCGGCTATGTTTTGCGACAAATACCCCAAACATACGACATTACCATTTGTTGTCAATGCCCACGTAAAGGCATTTGATGAGGAAAGGGCTCGGGCTTTAAAACAGGCTAACTGTGCAATAGTGAAATTCGGACTTGAAAGCGGAAGCGAGCGAATCAGGCGTGAGATACTGAACCGTCCCATGAGCAACGATGAAATAATCAGGGCGTTTCAGTGTGCACAAAAATATGATTTGCACACATCGGCATTTGTAATGTTTGGATTGCCTCACGAAACAAAAGAAGACATAATGGAAACCATCAAGCTTCTGAGTATAATAAAGCCGGGCAGGTTTCGGTGGTCAATATTCTTTCCTTTTCCTGGGACTGCCGCCTACGAAATTAGCGCAAAGGGTGGCTATCTCAACCTTGAAAAGATGAAGCGGTTAAATAATTTTACGGATGACACATGCCTTGATTTTGGGCATGAGCATAATCTTTTTATCTCCAAGTTACAAAAAACCTTTCCGTGGTATGTAAATATGTATCAGGATGGTGCTGAGGATGACATTTATTCCGTACTTGTCAGGTTAGTTGAAGAGCAGACCGCAGGGTCGTGGGAAAAATTTAAGGATTATATCCCCTCCCTCGACCAGGAACTCTCAAGGTGTCTATCCCTTGCTTCTAAAGAGCATTACAGGATTAAGTACAATTCCTTTACGGCTGTGAGGTCAGATTGGCGCCAGTAACTTACCTTTTTGAAAGAGGGTAAGCCAGAAGCTTTTAGCATATTTCAGGGAATGTGAGCTCTTTGGAATATGTTGGTTAAAGGAGGCGGCAAGGTGGCATGGGCAAAATTAGAGCAGAAAAAATCATTATCAGACCCCCCAACTGGGTAGGCGATGTCGTCATGGCTACACCTGCCTTCAGGTGCATACGTGAAAACTACCCACATGCCAAAATATCTATACTCCTCATGCCACACGTACGAAAAATTCTCCAGGGTGCGCCATGGTTTGACGAATTAATCGAATATTCCCCTGGAGGTCTTACAAAAGGACATTTTGGGCGTCCCCGCTTTGAGGGTACTCGGCTTATTCGTCTGCTCAGAAACAAAAAATTTGACCTCGGAATTATATTCCCAAATTCATTTAGTTCAGCCTTAATGATGCTCATGTCGGGTGTTAAAAGACGTGTGGGCTATAAGCGTGATGCTCGTTCATGGCTTCTTACCGATGATATTAAGAGGCTGCAGGAAAATGGCAAATTTCAGCCTACTTATATGGCTGACTACTACCTACGCTTGTGTACATGCATTGGATGTCAACCACAATCGAGGGAATTAGAACTTTTTGTTTCCGATAATGACTTTAGAAGGGCTGAAGAGCTCTTCTTTGAGCATCATATTACAACTGATAAACCCATATTCCTTATAAACCCGGGGGCGTCTTATGGGTCTTCAAAATGCTGGAGCGTAGAAGGATTTGCTACGGTGGTAGATTTACTTAAAGAACGATATGACTGCAATGTCCTCGTTGTTTGCGGTCCAGGAGAAGCTGAACTTGGCAACAAAATCAGATGTACAGCCAAAAAAGAAGTTATCAACTTAACACATGAGGCGGTTCCTTTAGACGTCCTCAAAGCGCTTGTCAAGAGATGTTCATTATTGATAACGGTTGACTCTGGACCGCGTCACTACGCAGTGGCATTTAAAAAACCCGTTGTCACACTTATGGGACCAACCGACCCGCGATATACTGAAACCAGTTATGAGATTGGTCACGTCATAAGAAGAGAAGATGTACCATGCTCCCCATGCCATCTCAAGATTTGCCCAACAGACCA
>JACQHT010000213.1 GCA_016198835.1 Planctomycetota bacterium
ATCCACAACTGTCTCAGAGTTTATGCCTCCTGCAACGGCTACAGGTATATTTACCTTTGAACATATTTCCCTGAGTTTATCAAAAGGTTCTACGCCTTTCATCTGGTCATCAATGGCTGTATGTATACCAATATGGTTCGCTCCCCACTTTTCAACCTCCATTGCTCGTTCCAAAAAATCAGGCACGCCCATAAGGTCTACGCCAATTTTTATGCCATAGTTGTAGCCAGCTTCTATGCACTCTTTTATAGTGGAATCAGAGGCAACGCCCATGACGATTGCTATATTTGCACCCGCCTTTGAAGCGGTTTCCATCTCTACACGTCCTGCATCCATTGTCTTCATGTCGGCGACTATTGTCTTAGATGGGAATGCTTCTCGCAGTCTCCTCACAGCATTAAGCCCTTCGCTCTTGATTAGGGGCGTCCCAACCTCAAGCCAGTCCGCTCCGCCTGCAACGGTCTCCTGTGCAACCTTCATTGCACGATGTAGGTCTACAAAATCCAGAGCTACTTGCAAGATTGGTGCCATTCGCATTTATTTTCCAGATATAAATTGTGAAAGAACAAACCGTTCATGTTGAAAACATGCACGAGGACGCTTAACACTTTGACTATTCTTTATAGTACGATGCGCCACAATTTTCAGATTCCCACGCCGTTACCTTGCTTACGGTAATCCCTGCGGGAAGCTTCTTTGATAGTTCATTATATAATATCGTGGCAAGGTTCTCTGTTGTGGGGTTTTCCTTTGCAAATTCGTCAAGTTTATTTAAATGTGTATGGTCAAATCTCTCAAGAATACAATGTGCCATCTCTTTGACGTCATTAAAATCCATTACCATTCCGAGATTATCGAGTTTCTCAGAAATCAAAACCACCTGCACCTTCCAATTATGGCCGTGAATTCTTTCGCATTTGCCTTTATAGCCACGTATATTATGAGCAGCCGCAAAATTGGTTTCTACAATTAAATTATACATTTGAGGAATATACCGCCCGCCCAACGAATGGCGAGTCGGCCATTATTGGGGTGGATAAAACTATATAAATTTTAACACCCATCAATTTAAATGTCAAGCCTTTTTACGAGCATGGTAGAGACGCATGATTATGCGTCTCTACCTTCGTTTAAACAGGCTTTCCAATTCGCGAATTGAAAAAGAAATGGTTGTTGGTCTGCCATGTGGACAGTTTGATGTTATAGAAAAATCTTTTCTCCTTTGCAGAAGGGATTCAATTTCCTCTACAGCCAATTTTTGGCCTGCCTTCACAGCCCCTTTACATGCCATAATCTTTATCAATTTTTCAAAGACCACACTTGCATCCCCAGCCACTTCATTATCGCCGATTTCATTCAGGAGGTTATTGACAAACTCTTTACAATCTAAATTCTTTAGAATTTGCGGAAGTGTACGAATAATTACTGTATTCTGACCGAATTCCTCAACTGCCATCCCAAGCCTTTCCAAGCCATCTTTAAGGTTTAGCATAGTAAAGAAATCCTTGGGGCTTAACTCTATGAGTTCTGGAATAAGAAGTTGCTGACTTACAAGTTTTGATTGAGTAATTCGCTGTTTTATTTCATGATAAAGGATAATTTCGTGCAGTGCATGCTGGTCAATGATATTCAAGCCTTCAGTCGTCTCCTCTATTATGTATGATGCATGAAGTTGTAGAACGGTTTCGTGGCTAAATCCCAAATGCCACAGCGTTTGTTTAGCAGGAGCAACCAACTCTGTATTTGTGGACTGAAGTGCACTGAAGGGACGAGAGCTAAGTGGCGAGGTGTTAGTCAAGGAATATTTTTTAATTCCTTTTCCTTCACTCGACACTATCACCTCGTCACTTAGCACTTTTTTTATCGGGGTAGTAGTCTTTCCTTTGCCAAGTGCCCCACGCAATGCGGAAAGTACAACGCCATGTACCTGATTTGCATTTTTAAAACGAACCTCTATCTTTGTTGGATGAACATTAACATCAACCTCATGCGGGTCTATTTGCAGAAACATAAAAACGATTGGACACCTTCTGTTGGTCAATAAGCCATGATATGCCTCAGTAATTGCCCTATATACAACATTTGAGCGAATATAGCGGCCATTAACAAATGTAAACTGCATCTTCGTATTGGGACGGTCATATGTCTGAGGTAAGATATACCCGGAGACCTCCATGTTTGGTTCCCTGCATTTAATGGGAATCAAATATTCCCCAATCTCCTTTCCGAAGAAGGTATGTATGCGCTCTTTTATGTCAGATGCTGGAGGTAGATTGAAGACCTTTCTATTATCGTGAGTCAGCGTGAAATGTATCGTAGGAAATGCCAGTGAAAGCCTTGTGAGGATATCGGAAATATGTGCCATTTCGGTTGGAGTGGTTTTAAGGAATTTTCGTCTGACGGGCGTGTTAAAAAATAAGTTACGCACCTCTACCTGTGTGCCTGATGATGCCCCGCACTCCTTAAGCTTTCCAAGAACGCCTCCTTCAATTTCAATCTCTGCACCTGATGTGGTATCGTACGGACGTGAGATAATCCTTGATTGAGAGACTGCGCCAATGCTTGGAAGCGCCTCGCCGCGAAAGCCCATTGTCACAACATCAAATAAATCTTCAGCCTTTTCAATCTTGCTTGTTGCATGGCTAAGAAAGGCTAAAGCAAGGTCTTCTGGGCACATTCCTGTTCCGTCGTCAATTACCTTGATAAGTTTCTTTCCGCCCTCCTCAAGGTAAACGTCTATTCGTGCGGCGTTGGCGTCAATGGCATTCTCAATTAATTCCTTTACAACCGATGCTGGACGTTCAATGACCTCGCCTGCAGCGATTTTGTTGGTGACAGATGGTGGAAGAATTTTAATCTTTGGCATCTAAATAATATTCGGTTATTTGAGCGCAAGCTGTTTTCTGATCAGTTCGCAAAGGCTGTCTCTGATTTCTGAGTGGCGTGGGACAGGCGCTTTCTTTCCGGTCCTGGGATTTACATAGATATCATGCTTTTTACCATGGCGCTTCAGATAACATCCAGTGTCTACCAACTCCCGGATGAACTCACGACGCTTCACACTTCTACCCCAATCTCCTTTTTCTTAACTCCAGCATGAGGAAAAACTTCTTCCTCTTCCTTCATAAGCTGATAGGCTTCTCTGATATTCTCTTCCAACTCTTGGAGAGTCTCTCCCTGGCTAAATACACCTGGAATTTCCTTTAGCCTACCAACGTACCAGCCTTCGTCTTCCCAATACTCAAGTGTAAAATATCTTAACATACTTTTTATTCCTCCATTATTCCCAACTCCAGACTTAAGTAATTATCTAAAGCCTGCCGGAGCGGAATATACCAAGCGCAAGCCACAAACCCATTATCGTGGCAAACGAGTAGCCAGCAATCCCGAGAACAGATATATTACCCAGAATGGTTGGACCTATCCCTGCCATCATCACGAGTGAAGATGCTATTACAGTGGCGGCAAGTATTATACTGAGCGCAAGACGGTTGCTTGCCCTGTCAAGCTCAAATATAAAATTGTCCAATCCTTGATGCTTTAAAGCAATTTGCATCGTCCCGGTGAGTAGTTTCTGTGCCAGGTATCTTATCTCCCTGGGCGCTTGACGGACAAGATTTGCAAAGTGCCATGTATTTACTGTTGCAGTCTTGGCTAAATGACCCGGCGACAATTTCTCCATGGCAAGTCCCTTTGTAAAGGGTGTAACGATTGAGGCAAAGTCGAAATCTGGGTCAAGGACCCTTGCCATGCTTGTAACGGTGATAAAAGATTTTCCTAACAGAACAAAATCCCTCGGCAATAACATGGAATTATTCCTGGCAACCTGCATGACGTCAGAAAATGCCCTCCTGATATCAATCCTTTTAAGTGGAATACCAAAGTATTTATCGAGTATTTCAAGTAATGAACCTTTAAGCTTGGGGATGTTTCCATCTTGCGAGATACAGCCTATGTCAATAAAGACCTCTACAAAAAAGTCAATGTCTTTTTTAATTAAAGCCATAAGACTTGCAGATAGCTGGTTCTTAAGGTCTTCTGTTGTATAACCCACCATTCCAAAATCTATTATCCCAAGTGTACCATCCTTCGATACGAGCAGGTTTCCAGGATGTGGGTCTGCGTGAAACATGCCAGTGATGAAGAATTGTTCCATAAACATTGTCATTAAATCAACAGCAAGTTTTTTTCTGTCTATGCCCATTTCATCGAGGAATGAGCAGTCTACAAGATTGGAATACGACAATCTTTCTAATGTAAGCACGCTCGATGTCGTAAAGTCCCAGTAAACTTTCGGTATATGTACCTTTGGGTTACTTTCAAAGCCTTGATGAAACTTTGACGTGTGTGATGCCTCCGTAATAAAATCAAGTTCATGATGTATTGCCCTTGAAAATTCCTCTACCAACATCGCAGGTCGAAATGGCTTCAGCTCCTCTATTCTTTCAGCCCTGTCTGCAAGAAAAGATAGAAGGTCTAAATCGGTCAGCATGAGACGGTCAATACCGGGCCTTTTTACCTTTACAACTGCCTTAGTTCCGTCAAGGAGTATCGCATCGTGAACCTGGGCAATAGAGCCGGAGGCACGGGGTTTATCTTCAAACGTTAAAAATGCCTCTCGAATGGGACACTTTAGTTCTGATTCTACGATACCCTTAGCCACTGCGGAATCAAATGGCAGAACGCCTGCTTGAAGTTTGCGGAACTCTTTAACGAATTCGTCCGGTACAAGGTCTGGCCGTGTTGAAAGCACCTGCCCGAGCTTAACAAACATCGGTCCCAGTTCCTGAAACACAAGCGCTAAGCGTTTCGCGAGCGTTTCTTCCTCGTATTGGGCAAGCTTCAGAGGTTTCTCTCGGAAGCGGTTGGCTACTGGCAGATAGGTGTGCAGCTTCAGGTTATAGACAAGATGTCCGAATCCATGCCTCATAAATGCTTGTAATATCTGCGATAACCTGTGCAACCGTCTTGGGGCTTTTCCTATGTTGATAAGAGACAATTTTGCTTCTCCCTTCTGTTGACATGATAACTGAAACGCAGGATAAGTGTCAAGGTTAAAAGGCTAAAAAGGCTAACGACTTAAGGCTGAAGGGTACTTCCATTTCAGCCTTTACCTTTCAGCTTTCAGCTCGTAGTAATGTTATGTATTTGTTTTACTTGTTTAAGGAGTGGTAGCAACATTTTAAACGATAGCATCGTGGCTGAATCTGACAGGGCTTTCTCGGGG
>JACQHT010000219.1 GCA_016198835.1 Planctomycetota bacterium
AACTTGGCTGCGCTGGTGGGGCCATCTGCTGTAATTATTTGCCCGTCTTCCTGTACATCGGCGCCTGTGTAATTAACACCTTTTGCTTTTAGCTTTCCTCCCTCGGAACTCCAGACTGTTGCCTTCTTGCCTGTTAGCACGCCTGCATTGGCTAAGGTTACAGGAGCAACGCATATAGCGCCAAGTAATTTGCCATTTTTAACGCACTCTTTGGCAATTGCGTGGGCTGTGGGGTCGTTCCAATATTCCGAGGCGCCAGAGCCACCTACAAATACTACCGCATCGTAATCTTGCACCTTTATCTTGTTATATAGTACATCCGGGTTTGCCGTTGCTCCTAACATCCCCCTTGCCTTAGTTAAGGATGAAGAAGCAATAGTTACCTTTGCCCCCTTGCCTTCTAAAATTTCCTTTGGTTTTTGAAGCTCCTCATCTCGAAAGTTCTGGTTTGCAATAATCATAACCACCTTTTTTTCGTTTATTCCTGGCATATATTCTTCACCTCAAATTCTAAATCCCAAAACCCAAATCCCAATATCCAATAAATGACTAATGTCCAATTGCTGAATCCAAATTGGGAATTGGGATTTTATTTGGATTTGGGATTTGGTAATTGGAATTTTTTCTTCCCCCTAAACGTGTTTTCCAAACTCTGCGACGATTGGTTTAACGAGGGCTGCAAAATCCTGATAGTTCATATTAACGGTGTCAACGTGAGTGCCTGCGTTAAACACAATTTCCCTGTCTTCGGTCAGGGATTTATCCACATATACATCTAAATTATACAGGTTGCCAAATGGAGGCATAGCGCCAACATCACATCCGGGAAACAGGTCTTTAAATTCATCCTCTGTGGCAATCCTTGTATCGGCAGCTCCAACAATTTTTTTCATCTTCTGCATATCAATCTTCCATGTTGCGGGTAAGACCACCATCACAAATCTTTCCCCCGCCTTAACCATAACGACCTTTGCCAGTTTCTGACCGGGCACATGCAACGCAGCCGCTATCTCCTGCGCAGTATAAGCCTCACGATGTGAAGATACCTCGTAGCGCACCTTCTTTTCATCTAAATACTCCCTGAGCTTTCTCAAGATAGTCATATTCCTATCCCCCCATAACAGGTTACAGGTTTCAGGTAACAGGCTCCCGTTGTCTGTTACCCGTCACCTAATCAGATATTAGGTATCTATCATCTTCCCATCAAATTGCAGTAATTATACCCCAAAATATCCATTATTGCAACCTGTTAATGGAAATACAGGGATTGTAACCTCAAAAAATAAATTCGTCACTACTGAGGACTGGTTTACTTGAAAAATTTTATTTTTGTGGTATACTTATATCAGATAAGGGACGTTTTAAGGGAATGAAAAGGTGGAAAAATTAACTAATGCCGTTCCAACTGAATACAGCAGCAAATAATACATTGGGTAGAAAAATTTGGAACTGCACTAAAAAATCCGCCCAAAGGCTTATCATCTTTTGGGCGAGGAGGATTTAACCATGAAGAGCTATAGCTTGATAAAGGCATTTGGCACTTTTGTAGTGCTTGTTGCAGTTGTAACTCTTCTGGGCTCAAGCGTATATGGTGAGGCACCTGCTCTTCAGATTCCTGTTATAAAGGGAACCATAACCAGTATTGATATGGAGCATAATTGCCTACTAATACAGGGAAGTGACATTCTTGGTAGTGACCCACTTTATCTGCGTTCAGAAACATGCGTATTTATGGGTGACGAAGGTGTGAATTTTAACGACCTTCACAGAAATGGAAAGACAATTTCTGCATCTGACAGGGTAGAATCAAGCAGTCTTAGTGTAGGCGATGAAATTTGCTGCACTTATTCCTATTGGAAAGATGGTAAACTCTTCGCCGATAGCATCGTAATTGTAGCACCTTCTACCCTTGTACCAAGCATGTAACGTAGTATAAATGCCCAGAAGTAAAAGCACACTGGCATAAAATAAAATAATTGCCAGTGTGCTTTTTTTTAGGAATTGATTCGCCTATCTCCTGCCCAAAAGCCAGAATATGATTGATAGAATAGCGCTTATGATTATACAGGTAACGACTGGAAAATAAAAACTAAAATTCTTTCTCTCAATGACTATATCACCAGGAAGCCTTCCAATAAACGGTATACCCGCCTTAGGCGGGCAAAAGAGAACGAAGAGACCTAAAACGATTAATAGGATTCCAAAAAATATTAAAAGTTTTCCGAACGGACCGAAGTTTGCCATAATTTTAACCTTACAACAGTCCAGTTTAATTTGCAAATAAAAAACCAACCACGTATCTAATACAGGGTCAGCCCGTCTTTTTTGTTTGACAGAACACATTTTTTTGTTATGATAATATTAAGGGTATCTTATATTATACCCATTCCTACAACGTTCGTGGCACTTCTATAGGCCGCATATATGTGTGTTTGGCGGCTTTTTTAATTAGTAGAGGATAAGTAAATAATGGGAAATAACATACGTAATATTGCAATAATTGCCCATGTTGACCATGGCAAGACAACGCTCGTTGACCAGATGCTTAAACAGACCGGGGTATTCCGGGCAAATCAGCAAATTATGGAACGGGTGCTTGATTCCAACGACCAGGAGCGTGAAAGAGGCATTACCATAATAGCAAAGAATATCTCCATTAATTATAAGGGGGTAAAGATTAATATCATTGATACGCCTGGCCACGCCGATTTTGGTGGCGAGGTGGAGAGGGTCTTGAAGATGGCTGATGGCGTCCTCCTTCTTGTTGATGCCTATGAGGGACCAATGCCTCAAACCAGGTTTGTTTTACGCAAGGCGCTTGGTTACCATCTTAGACCGCTTGTAGTAATCAATAAGATTGACAGGACAGATTCTCAGCCAGAAAAGGCTCTTGATGAGATTTTTGACCTCTTCGTTGAACTTAATGCAAGCGATGAGCAGTTAGATTTCCCCGTAATATATGCAAGCGCAAAGAATGGTATAGCAAAATTATCGCTCCAGGATGACAGCAATGATATAACGCCGCTTTTAGACGCAATCCTTAAATATGTTCCTGAACCAAAGGGGGACTTGACTGCGCTACTCCAGGTGCTTGTTGCATCGCTTGATTATAATGATTTTGTAGGACGTATTGGTATCGGAAGAATATTCTCTGGGACGCTCAGGGCAAACCAGCAAGTAATGTGGATTACTCGTGAAGGCGAACATAAGCTTGCCAGAATAAATGAGGTTTATACCTTCCACGGCATGGGAAGGGAATCCGTATCTGAAGCGGTAGCGGGCGACATTGTTGCATTTACAGGGATAGAAGACGTTGATATTGGGGATACAATATCTTCAGCTGAAAATCCGCAACAACTGTCATCAATAAGTATTGATGAGCCAACGTTATCAATGGTCTTTTCTGTTAACGATTCGCCTTTTTCTGGACAGGATGGCAGGTATGTTACAAGCAGAAACCTCCGAGAAAGGCTTTACAGGGAACTCAGGTCTAACGTTGCCCTGAGGGTAGAGGATACAGCCTCACCCGATGCGCTTCGCGTTTCAGGACGAGGATTATTACACCTGTCTGTGCTAATTGAAAATATGAGGCGTGAAGGGTACGAACTGCAGGTATCCAAGCCAAAGGTTATCTATAAAGATATTAATGGCAAAAAGGCTGAACCTGTTGAATACGTTGTCATTGATGTGCCTGATGAATACTCAGGGCAAGTAATCTCAATGATTGGAAGCAGGCGTGGGGATATGATTAGTATGGAATCGGATAAGGGTCATACCCATTTTGAATTCAAGGTTCCTTCACGTGGGCTCATCGGGTTAAGAAATCGCCTGTTAAGCGCAACCCGTGGCGAAGCCGTTATGTACCACAACTTTTATGACTACGAGCCATTCAAGGGATTCATACCCCATAGAATACAGGGTGTGCTCGTATCCATGGCAACAGGGGAGGCAACAACCTATGCTATTGATGCGCTCAAGGACCGTGGCGTAATGTTTATTGAACCAGGCGTCAAGGTCTATGAAGGGATGATTGCCGGCGAGCACTGCGAGGAGAACGACATCGCCGTTAATATATGCAAGAGTAGAAAGGCAACTAACGTTCGGTCTTCTACTGCAGACAAGGGCATCAAACTTCAACCACCGAGAATATTATCCTTAGAGATGGCATTAGAGTATATAGAGGATGATGAATTAGTAGAGGTAACGCCAAAGACCTTCAGGCTAAGGAAAAAGGCTCTCAAAGAAAAGGAGCGCAGAAGAATTACCCATGAGGAAGGCGAGTATGCACAGGTTTCAGGAGCTGAGTAATTTGAACGACAGGAAAATACAATGGGTGGCATGGACCACGTCATGCCGACATGGCATGGCAAACTTGTTTGTCCGTGCCACTGTTTTACCAATACTTACACTATCACTGATAGGCGGCTTGAACCACGGCTGCAGTAAACCATCACAAGAGCCTGTAGGGGCAGGTTTAAAACCTGCCCCTACCTCCGTAACGCAGGACTCCGATAACGATGCAGCCAAACATTTCAATACGGGTATTGAAAGCGCAAAAAAGGGAAACCTTGACGAAGCAATAACATCGTGGAAGAAGGCGATTGAAATAGACCCAAAATTTATAAAGGCTCATAATTACCTTGCCCGTTCATACTACACAAAGGAAAGGTTTGACGATGCGCTAAGTGAATATAAAACGGTAACAGAACTTGACCCTGCCGATGCAATGGCACAGGCAAGCATTGGATTTGTCTACAGGATGAAGGAAATGTATGACGATGCCATTGCCGCCTGCAATAAAGCGCTACAGACTGACCCTCGACTTGCTGCCGCATATAATTGCATTGGGCTATCATACACTCAAAAGAAGATGTACGCAGAGGCTGTTAACGCATTTAAAAGTGCATTAGAGATTAATCCTAATTATGCCGATGCCCTTTTTGGACTCGGAGTTGCCTATAATGGTGAAGGGAAGACTGAAGAGTCAAAGCAGGCGTTTGAAACCTTTGATAAAATAAAAGATAAAACATCTGCAAAACCAGCGCATTAAATAATGACCAATTCCCAATTGTCAATGTCAAATAAATTTCCAATTACCAAATTTTTGGGATTTGGAATTTGGGAATTTATTTGGATTTGGGATTTGGTCATTGGGATTTAATAGGGACAAGGGCATGACTAAACAAGAAAGTATTAGGCATATCCAGCAACAAATTAAAGAGATTGAGGACATGGAAGGGCTTAATAAGGACCATCCAAGATTTAAGGGTTGGCTTGAAAAGTCTATAGCAATCATTAAGAGTATAGAAAATCTTGCCCCTAAATATTTAAAGGATTTTGTAAATCTCCCATTCCATGCTATGAGACTTAATCTTGGATGCAACCCACCATCTGACCCTCATGATATTTCCCGCTATAGAGAAGACATCCACATCGCAAAAACTATCTTAGAAAGTATAGTTGACCAACTCAAGCTTCGCAAGGATTGAAAGTATACGAATAGTATACAAGGAATTACCCTTTCTGTTTTTCGCACTACCTTTAGAATATGTTAATAATCCAGGGCAGGTTTCTATTTTTTCAAATTAACGCTATCATTTCAAAGTAGCCAAAGAAATAGCTTGCATTTCTGCATAATTAGTTGTTTAATAATGGATAAACCTTATAGCAAATTAAGATTATGAAAAAAAATAACAACTGAGGGACGATAGATGACAGGTACTTCATTACCCATCACCATTAATACCATTTCGAGCAAAAAACAGCACAAATCTTCGATTATTAAAGAGGCGAAATTTTTTCTCGACGTAGAAATTGATGCCATCCGCAGGGTAAAAGACCTCCTTGATGAAAATTTTGAGAAGGCGGTAAACTTACTCTACGATTGCAAGGGAAAGGTAGTAGTAACGGGGATGGGTAAGAGTGGCATTATCTCAAAGAAGATTGCCGCCACCATGTCCAGTACAGGCACACTTGCAGTCTTCCTGCATCCTGCCGAGGGGATTCACGGAGACTTGGGTATTGTTACAGCTAACGATGTAGTTCTTGCCCTGAGCAAGAGTGGAGAGACGGAGGAAATCCTGACATTACTACCATCTATCAAGGAAATTGGCGCAAAGATTATTAGCCTCGTGGGAAATATTCATTCCACACTTGCAAGAGAATCCAACGTCGTAATTGATGCAAGTGTTGAACGAGAAGCATGCCCACTAAACCTCGTGCCTACGGCAAGCACCACAGTAACTATGGTATTGGGCGATGCCCTGGCAACAAGCTTGATAAAAAAGAGGGGTTTTAAGTCCCAGGACTTTGCCGTTTATCATCCCGGTGGTATCTTAGGCAAGAGGCTTTTATTAAAGGTTAAGGATTTGATGCACACTGGGGATGAGAATCCCATCCTTCATGAAGATACTAATATGAGCGATGTTATTGTTACACTCACAGAGAAGAAGATGGGTGGCGTAAATATAGTAGATACCTGTGGGCATCTACAAGGCATCATAACCGATGGCGATTTGCGAAGGTCATTGAAACATAAGGAACGATTATTCAGTCTTAAAGCCAAAGATATAATGACAAAAAATCCAGTCGTAACCTCACCAGAAGCAAAGGCTGTTGAAGCCCTGGAATTAATGGAAAACAGACCATCCCAGATAATGGTCTTACCTGTAGTTGATACAGAAAAGAAGGTTGTTGGAATACTCAGGCTTCATGATATTGTAAGGGCGGGATTATATAGCCAAGAGGGAATAGGCAATAGGGAATAGGGAATATTGGCTATTTTCTACGGCGGCGGGCCCATAGCTCAGTCGGCAGAGCAGCGGACTCATAATCCGCGGGTCCCAGGT
>JACQHT010000220.1 GCA_016198835.1 Planctomycetota bacterium
CCAAGGTTCATGGTTCTGCCATGGCTTAATCCCGCAGAGATGGAAAGACTTACCAGAATAAAAAGGTATATTGAGATTGGCTTTTCAACTTCGCTTAACAAAGCGTTGAAAAAAGAGAAAGAAACTTTAAACATTAAAAATTTGTTTGTTTTATTAGCTCAACAAAGGATTAAAAGAAGGTTCTACAATTTCCCATTTGAATTGTGGATAAGAAAATTCTTTTATCCATACAAACCAGCTTCACAAGAAATAGGTAAGTAAGCCTTGGTCCAGAGGGAAAAGATTGGATGGGTATAAACCAGAAGATTGTTGTAGTAATGCCTGCATACAATGCCGCTAAAACATTACTTGCAACTTATGAAAATATAGATACGCGCATTGTTAATGAGGTTATCCTTGTTGATGATGCAAGTAAGGATAAAACAGTGGAAATAGCAAGGAATCTTCAAATAAAGGTCATTGCGCATCCTCATAATGTTGGCTACGGAGGGAATCAAAAGACCTGCTATATGGAGGCGCTGAGGGATGGGGCAGATATCGTTATCATGCTTCACCCAGATGGACAGTATGACCCCCGGCTGGTTCCTGAGCTTATTAAACCATTACAGAATAATGAGGCAGATATGGTCCTCGGCTCGAGGATGATATTAAAAGGCAAAGCCCTTGAAGGCGGAATGCCCATCTATAAGTACGTCTCAAATAAGTTCCTAACTTTTTGTGAAAATGTAGTTCTTGGTCTAAATATGTCAGAATTTCATACAGGATACAGGGCATATAGCAGGCGATTTCTTGAAACTGTGCCTTTTCTCAGAAATTCCAATAATTTCGTATTTGACACACAGGTAATCGTACAAGCCGTTGCTTTAGGACTCAGGGTTGCAGAGGTTCCAGCCGCAACAAGATATTTTGAGGGTTGCTCGTCAGCAAGTTTCCTGCAAAGCATCCGTTACGGGTTAGAAACGTTATTTATGCTAATAAGATACTCACTTCACAAGTTAGGCATCTTAAGAAGCCGATTATTTTCTAAATGATTATTCTTTACAACCCTAAAATTGAACGTAAGGGCAAACAGAGGTTGCCAAAGTCTTTACTGGCTCTGGCGGCAGTCTTAAAGGATGACTATGTAATTATTGATGGAAATCTAAATGATAATGCTTATGAGAGCATACTCCACCATATTAATAATAACGAACCACCGCATTTCCTGGGCGTTACTGTGATGGGCGGACCAAGCTTAAAGCGTGCTTACGAAGACTGTAAGAGAATCAAGAAGCAGATACCTGATTTAACTATAATCTGGGGAGGATATTTCCCCACAATATTTCCTGATTGTGTAGTAAACTCTGACTTTGTTGATTTTGTTATTCGAGGGCAAGGGGAGTTCACTCAATTGGAACTTATTGATGCTTGCAAGAATGGAAAATCATTTTCAAATATTGATGGACTATCCTATAAAGAAAATGGAGAAATAAAACACAACCGACCTCGCACGCTGGTG
This sequence comes from Planctomycetota bacterium, assembly GCA_016198835.1. GTDB lineage: Bacteria > Planctomycetota > Brocadiia > Brocadiales > Subterrananammoxibiaceae > Subterrananammoxibius > Subterrananammoxibius californiae. The sequence continues at coordinate 1,499 of JACQHT010000220.1, forward strand.
AGTCTTGATTTACTACCCCGATACCCTTACGAAGCAGTTGACGTAAACAAGTATCTTGTTCCCACCTTTCTTGGCAATAGAACTATATCCCACAGCTCAAGCATCGGATGCCCTTACAGATGTAACTTTTGTGGGGTTGTTAATATGTACAACTCCCACTGGTTAGCCGAGTCTGCTGAGCGTACAGCAAATACAATCACTTTACTCAAAGATAGTTATTTAATTGATGCAGTGGAATTCCATGACAGCAATTTCTTTGTTTCAGAGGCGAGAACGGTGGAATTCTGCGACAGGGTTGCAGGTCTGAATATTTCCTGGTTCGGAGAGGGGAGGATTGATACACTGCTCAAGTATTCATACGAAACCTGGCTCAAGATGAAAAAGGGTGGATGTAGAATGATTTACCTCGGCGCCGAGTCTGGCTCCGATGAAATCTTGCAACGCATGGATAAAGGTTTGACCACCCAACAAACGGTGGATTTAAATAAAAGATGCAAGAGTTATGGCATAATACCGTATTTCTTCTTTGTGGTGGGTAATCCTTATGACCCGGAGAAGGATATTCGAGAAAGTATAGACTTTATTTACCACCTCAAAAAGGACAATCCCAGTTGTGAAATATTACTTTGTTTATATACCCCTATACCTTTGCCTGGTATGTATGAAGACGCCGTCTCCTGTGGGTTTAAATACCCAGATACTTTGGAGGAATGGGTCAGCGAAAGGTGGGAAAACTTTGATGAGAGACATAACCCTCAAACCCTGTGGCTGAAGCCACATCATAAAAGGCTTGTGGAGAATTTTGGACTGGTGTTGGGCGCCCGTTATCCCACAATAACTGAACGTATAAGCCTGCCATACAGACGATTCCTTAAAATGCTCGGCTCGTGGCGATACCATTTACGCTTTTTCCACATGCCAATCGAATTAAAATTGGCTTTCAAGTATCTGTATCACCAACGACAGAATACCTCTATAACTAATTATTCCCTTGGAAACGTAGGGGCAGGTTTTAAACCTGCCCCTACAATTACAATATGGAAACGATAGTCGAGATTAAAAAAAGTCGTGTTATTGGTTTACTGCGTCGTCTGGCAAGACCATTGCTTGTAAGATATTACTCGAAGCAATTTAACAATATCGTATTAGAAGATATAATGGGTAAACACTTCATTGTATTACCCAAAGTTTTTCACCCAGGCCTCTTTTTTACAAGTAAATTCTTTGTTAGCTGTTTCAACAAAGAAACCGTTAAGGAAACTGATTACGTGTTGGACATGGGGACGGGTTCTGGCATAGAGGCTATCTTTGCAGCAGATTATTGTAAAAGGGTTATAGCCACAGACATAAATCCTTATGCCGTTAGATGCGCAAAAATTAATGTAATGTTAAATAATTTAGAGGACAAAATTGATGTCAGGCAGGGCGACCTCTTTGAACCAGTTAAAGATGAAAAAATTGATTTAATTCTTTATAGTCCCCCATATTAC
>JACQHT010000223.1 GCA_016198835.1 Planctomycetota bacterium
TCGGGACTCTGTCCCTCGCAATGACAAACAGAAGGACGGACTCGCAATGATAATAGAGATTCTTCGCGGAGTTTACCCTGAGCGTCGAGAGGAGATTCTTCTCCGCCTGAGGCGGATTCAGAATGACAGGAAGCGAAGGGCTCAGAATGACATAAGAAAAACGCTCTGATTGACAAGACTGCAGGCAACGATGTTTATTTCGCATCTCAGGCGGATTAAGTTTGAAATTTTCATTTTCCAGTTGTCAGGAAATAACGATTGCGCATCCTTGTAACAAATTGTTTTATAGTCTTTGCACCTTTCTTAACAGTATCAGGAGGCGCTATATTTTCATAAAAGTTTTGATGCAAACCCTCAGCGATGAGATGTATATTGTTAATATTTTCATCTTTTAACTCTCTTGCAACTTGGGCTAAAAAAGCACCTATACCCTCATGGCTTTTTATTGTCTTTTTTCGCTGTGCTGCGATTGCTTTAGCAACGGTGACCGTTGCGCCCCAGAGTTTTTCAGACGCCTGCGTATAGTCGCCTTTTATAAGACATTCCTCGGCATCTTTAACGTATTTATCATTGAGTTCGAGATATTTTTTTACGTTTCCATTGGATTGCATAGCCGTATCTTAGTGTAAAAGACTTAAAATGTCAAGAGACTAATCGTAGGTGATGGGCGCTAAAAAAATTAAATATCAAAATGCAAAAGTCAAAAACACATACCAAAAACCAGAAATTTAAAAAATGGCATGTGTTGTTCTTTTTGCTTTTTAATTTGTCATTTTGATTTTTGATACTTGATTTTTGATTTTCCCTCGGGTGATGGGTAAAAAAAAGACCTACAACCTATAACCTAATCAATATTGAATAAGGGAGAAGACGTCGTAGCCATGGAGGGCTTTTCGGCCGTTGAGGAAGGTGAGTTCGATAACAAAGGCACAACCAACTATGTTGCCCTTCATTGATTCTACGAGCCTGCAGGAGGCAGCCATGGTGCCTCCTGTGGCAAGCAAATCGTCAACCATAAGAATATGTTGCCCTGGTTTTACGGCGTCTTTGTGCATTTCAAGGGCATCGGTGCCGTACTCAAGCTGGTAGGTTATGCTTGCCGTCTTATAGGGTAAATTGCCTGGTTTTCTAATAGGTATAAAACCAATGCCTAATTTGTGGGCAACGGCTGCGCCAATTATAAATCCCCTTGCCTCTGCCCCTGCAATAAGGTCTATATTCTTGTCCTTGTAATGTTCAGAGATTTTTTCTGTAATTTTCTTTAAGCCGTTGGGATTCTGTAATAGTGGGGTAATATCTTTGAATATGATACCTTTTTTGGGAAAGTCTGGGATGTCGCGGATGAGTTGTTTTAGTGAATTCAAATCTTGTCCTCAGTCATGGGTTAATTAAGGAATAGCCAACTTTCCCTATTTCCTGATTTTTATTCGCCTTCGCATGTTGTTATATAACTGAGTTTTTTAAGTGCTTCTCTTTCTATCTGTCTAACCCTTTCCCTGCTTATATTAAGTTTCTCTCCGACCTGTTTCAAGGTCATAGGCTCGCCAGTATCTAAACCAAAGCGCATGCGTAAGACAGTTGCCTCCCTTTTCCCGATGCCTCCAAGGAGTTTTGAAACCTTCTCTTTTTCGTAAGCCTCGAAGAGTTCTTCCTCCGGCATCTGAGTGCGCTGGTCAGCCATTTGTTCACTAAGAGCCCAAACCACATCATCACTTGTGATTCCACTGTCTAACGACCCGGTTGGTTTTATAGCCCGTTCAATTAACTCCATCTTTTCAGCCGTAATATCCGCCTCTTTTGCAACTTCGGCAAGGCTTGGCTGTCGGTTTAATTTGTCTGAAAGCTCCTGAGATTTGAGCTTCCACTTTGCAAGCTTTTCAATCAGGTAAGCCGGTATGCGTATTGTTTTGCTCGTATTGGTTAATGCCCTTCGTATGGATTGTTTTATCCACCATGTTGCATAAGTGCTAAAGCGCCACCCCTCAGATGGGTTATATCCCTCGACGGCGCGAAGTAAACCAAGGTTGCCTTCTTCAATTAAATCAAGGAATGATAAGCCGCGATTCACATAATTCTTAGCAATGCTTACTACGAGCCGCAAATTTGCTCTTATCAGTTTGTCTCTTGCTTCTGCATCACCACTTATAACCCTTTGGGCGAGTTCCTTTTCTTCCTCTGCTGAAAGGAGTGGTATTTTATTAATTTCTTTCAGATAAACCTGGAATGCTGATTCCGTCCACCCGGCACTGGATGTAGAACGAGCCTTCGATTCCATGCCAAAAAGATTGGCACGCGCCTTCTGCGAAGGCAACCGCGATGCGGAACCCCCGAACCTACTTGAATCCATATCCAGTTTTTTCTTGTATTTTGAAGCACCCAGTTTTTTGGTTTGGAATATCTCAGGCTGCTTCTTTACGGATGGTATTTTATTTATCATTTGCTTCTTTTGTTTCAGGAGTGCCTTCCCCAGTCAATGTAACTTCTTCTCCGCCTGAGGCGGATTGAGATTCCGTACCAGAAAGAGTGTCACGGGTCTTTGATGCCGGCTCCACCTCGGGAGAAGTGTTAGAAGGAACAGCTTCAGATGGTATGGCAGCCATCCTCAGGCTTAAACCAATTTTTCTTGCGGAAGGGTCAATTTTTATAATTTTTATGTCTACCTCACTTCCAACAGATACAACTTCTGCCGGATTCGAAACCTTCTTATCGGAAAGCTCCGAAACATGCAAGAGCCCTTCGAGACCCCTTCCCAGGTCAACAAAGGCGCCAAAGCTCGTCAGTTTGGTAATTTTGCCACGAACAATATCCCCTACATGATATTTTTCTGGAATTTCTTGTTCCCACGGGTCTTGTGTAAGCTGTTTTACACCGAGAGCAACCCTTTTTTTCTCTCTATCCACAGAAAGAACTACAGCCTCGATTTTATCCCCTTTCTTTACCAACTCCGAGGGATGAGCAACCTTCTTAGCCCATGAGAGGTCTGATATATGTAAAAGACCATCAATTCCTTCCTCAATTTCTACAAACACGCCGTAGTTGGTAATATTTCTAACACGCCCTTTAATTCTTGTTCCCGGTGGATACTTTTGCTCTATAAGCGTCCAGGGATTTACTTCCGTTTGCTTAATGCTTAAGGAAATTTCTTCTTTCTCCTTGTTTATCTTGAGCACTACCACCTCTACGGTGTCCCCAATGGCGAGCATCTCTGATGGATGATTGATTCGCCGGGTCCATGACATTTCCGAAATGTGCACAAGGCCCTCTATGCCAGTTTCAAGTTTAACGAATGCCCCGTAATTCATGATATTTACCACCTGGCCAGTAACTTTGGAACCTACGGGGTATCGCTGCTCCACATTGATCCAGGGATTCTCGGTTTTTTGCTTTAAGCCGACTGCAATCTTTTCTTTCTCTTTGTCAACATCGAGTATTTTCACCTCTACCTCATCGCCAATAGCAAGCAACTCAGAAGGGTGGCTTATTCGCCCCCAGCTCATATCAGTTATGTGGAGAAGGCCATCTAAGCCTCCTAAATCAATAAAGGCTCCAAAGTCTGCGATATTCTTTACGACGCCTTTCCTTATCAGACCAACCTCAATTGTGTTGAGAAGCTCATCCTTTAGCTTGCTTCGCTGTTCTTCCAACAACCTTCTACGAGAGACTACGATGTTCTGGCGTCCTTCGTCTATCTTTAATATCTTGCATGTTACTTCTTTGCCAATATATTCTGCAATATCGGTAGGAAGTTTCACATCTATTTGAGAAGCAGGGAGAAAGACCGGCACCCCAACATCTACGAGTAGTCCCCCTTTTATCTTCCGAGTTACACGCCCTGTTAACACATCCCCTTCTTTGTATTGCGTTACGACCTTTTCCCACCCACGAATGCGGTCGGCTTTACGTTTCGATAGTTTAATAAGGCCGGAATCATCCTCAACCGATTCCAGCATGACTTCAATCTCTTTCCCGATCTGAATTTCGGCAGGAGAGTTAAACTCCTCAATAGGAATTATACCTTCTGATTTGTAACCGCTATCTATAATCACGTCCCTACCAACAACATCCAGGATTCTACCCTTCAAGACGGTTCCAACGGCAAAATTTTTTATTGATTCGGTATAAGTCTTCTCCATGCCCTCCAGAGGGTACTTCTCGAGAGACTGTGCAACCTCCTTTTCCACTTCGTCTATATCAATACTGTACTCTTTAAGTATGTCTCTATCTACCACGTTATGAACTCTCCCAAGATTTTTACGTTGACTATTTCGCTTCCCTTCGAATGCAGAGTCCGAGATCCGCATTCTGTGGACGATTTTACTATGTTTAGCTTTGCTCTATATTCGACCCAAGAAACCCTAACTCCTCTAACAAGGTTTTAACGACTTCCTCAACGGTTAGATTTGTTGTATCAATATAAATGGCATCATTTGCACGTTTCAATGGGGATACAGCCCTTTTAATGTCCTTGTAATCACGCTGGTTAAGTTCTGCAGCTATTTGCTCAACCGTGATTTTATTATCATTTTGCTTTACCTCTGTAAGTCGCCTTTTTGCACGCTCTTGAACGTCTGCGTCAAGGTAAAATTTTTTGTCGGCATTGGGAAAGACAATCGTGCCTACATCCCTGCCTTCCGCCACCGTGTTTCCTCCACGGGCAATCTTACGCTGGAGTTGAACCATCTTTTTCCTAACACTTGGAGAGCCAGCAATGTGATGAATAAGATTTGTGACAAATGGCTGTCTAATTTCCTTTGAAACATCACGGCCATCCA
>JACQHT010000021.1 GCA_016198835.1 Planctomycetota bacterium
AAAGGCAAAAAGGGGTAAACTATGACAAAGCGTTTTGAAGAAGAGCTTGCGGAACTTAAGAAATGTACCCTTAAAATGGGCAACCTTGTAGAGATAGCTATAAGTAAGTCAATAAAGGCGCTCCTTGATAGGGATGTAAAATTAGCCGAGGAAGTTATTGGTGCAGATGATGACATTAATCATATAGAAATAGTTATTGATGAGAAGTGTCTTGATTTGCTTGCCCTTCGCCAGCCTGTTGCAATTGATTTACGGTTTATCGCTGCAATCATGAAAATGAATGGTGAACTTGAAAGAATTGGCGACCTGGCGGTAAACATTGCCGAAAGGGCGAAATATCTTGCAACGCAACCAGAGCTTAAGATATCTTTAGACTTCACGAGGATGATGGAATTTACTCAAAAGATGGTTAGGGAAAGCCTCGATGCCCTTGTAAACAAGGATGCAAAACTGGCACGAAAAGTCTGCCTGGAGGATGATGTTGTTGATGACCTCAACAGGCAAATGTTCCTCGAACTAATAGAGCACATGAAGGAAGACCCGGAAACCATAGAACGCTCCACGCACCTTATGCTTGTCTCAAGACACCTTGAGCGGATTGCAGACCAGGCAACTAATATTGCTGAAGATGTGGTTTATATGGTCGAAGGCAAGATTATTAAACATCATGCAGAAGACTACTGCACAATACCCAGGTAAAAGGTTAAGGGGTCAACAAATTTTTTGCCTTTTTACCTCTTAGCCTTCTACCATCTGAGCCTTTGTTCAATTCTGGTATTGTATCTGTCACCCCATGGTAAAAGTTTAAGGGCTTGAACCCGTTCTTCCTTTTCATCCTTTGCCTTGCTGAACAGGATATTAAACTGCTGCTGGCCAAGTTTCATGCGTTCGAGATTTTTTTTGGCTTGAAAATCCTCCGGGTAGAGCTTAAGCGCCTCAACATACCCCGAAGCAGCATTGGCATAGTCCATTTCTGTTGCCATGATATTAGCCATGTTATAGATTGTCTTTGCCTTCAACATTGGGTCATTACTTTGGGTTGCCTTCCTAAAACATGGTTGCGCATCCTTGGAGTTACCGAGCAGCATAAATGCCACACCTGTGTTGTAGGAAAGCACGGGGTCTTCCCTGTCTAATAATTTCAGGAATTTATTAACCTTTGAAGATTTGGCTTGCTGCAGATGCTCTAAGGCTGCAACATACCTTCCCATCTTAATGTCCCTTTCGGCTTCAGCAACAAGATGGTACTGATTACGAAAGGCAAAGCCATAGGCAATCATCCCGATGGCTAAAGCAACGGATGATAACTTTATAATATTCTTCGTTTCCATTTAAAACGTCCTAATAAGATTGTATAATGGAAATTATAAATTTAAAATTTCCAAATTTCAATTGATTTTACTATTTACGGAATTTTAAGCCATATATTTTCAACTGCTATCATGCCAAGCAAAAAGAATAAACTCGCCATGGCAGGATAAAAAAAGATGTCCCTTTTCTTTGAAACTGTTTCTATTACAATTTTATCCGCCTCAATTTTATCTACCTCGTTGTAAAATCTCTGTACATCCTCATACTTTTCCCCTTCAAAGTAATGCCCGCCTGTGGATTCTGCGCCCTTCTTGAGAGCGGCTATTCTTTCCGCTGCCTGGTTTGGTTCAACGCCTGTCTCTGCCGATGGGTTTACGGTAATGACATGCACCCTTATACCAAGCCTTTGAGCAAGCCGTAACGGCCTTTCCGGGTCTATTCCAACATTGTATATTCCATCGGTAAAGAGTATAATAAGCTTGTTTTTCTGTGTGCCAATTTCTCTAACTAACGAGAGTGCATACTCCCCTAACTGTCGTTTGTTTATGCTGTCCCTTATCTTTCTTATCTCAAATTTATTCCCCATTTCCTTTTCTATTAAGGCTGTAATGGATGTAAAAATCCCCTCGCCAATAGCCGTGCGGTAGCCAATCTGCGAGGCGTCAATTCGGTCCACTGATTTTTCGATTAAGGAATATTCATTGGTGGGTAATACTATAAGGGCGGCATCTGTTCCATAGATTGTAATACCGATTAAATCGTTTACCCTTTTCTTTGCAAAATCCTTAACGGCGTTCTTAATAGCTTGCATAGCCTTACCTGTCATGCTAAATGATGTATCAATTGCAAGTATCATCTCACGTCCCTGCAATACAAATTCTGTTTCCTGATAACTCGTCTGCGGACGCGCTACGGCAACGCTTGCAAATAGTATTGCAAAAAGTAAAAACCGTCTCGGCAAGCGTAACAGAATCTTTCCAAATCCCCTTACTTCGTTAAGGTTTGCTGTGCTGGAATATTCTACGTACCTCCTTTCACCCCTGAAAAGGGAAAGCAATATGAAAAATAACGGTATAAGTAAAAGTGCAAAGGGATTAGCAAAATTCATATCACCCTCTACTTGTTACCGTAACATCTTCTTTTGGTCCGCCTGAGGCGGACAAGAGTTCTTCGACCTCGCCAAGGAGTTTTTCCACCGCAGCCTTTTCAATAATCCCGCCAAAAATCATCAAGTCCAGATGTTTCAGCGTACCCTGAGCCTGTTCAACAAACTCCCTGGAAAGTTTTTTAGAAAGGTAGTCATTAACGAATTGAGAGGTAGTCAGAGAAAGCGCCCTTTCACGGGGAATACCAACCAACGTCCCAAGAAATACCCTTAACGCCGTATCTATACCAGCAACAAATTCCTTCTCCTCGTATTTTCTTTCACCTGAGCGATAAGAGGATACAAGGCTGCTAAGTCTTTCTGCCGATGCCTTACTTGTATCAATAATGGGCGCTTTAGGTCTTAACGAGATATTTTTTGATACCCGCCTGAGCTCAATTACACCAATAAAAACCAATATGCCTATTCCCAAGAATATTGGAAGATAAGTTCGCTTACAAAAAATATACTTTGAGTAGACAACAGGCCCCTTAACGCCTTCAAGGGGGACGTCTACAGTTTTCAGCAGTCTATTTATAAGCACTGGAACAGGCGGGGTCTTAAACTCTTTGGTTTCAAGCGCGCCCTTTTCAGCCCTGTAGACCTTATGCGCTACATCTGGTTCAATATAATAAATTACAGGAATCGCTGGAATCTCATAGCTCTGCTTTTCTGTGCCGACTTCATATATTGCAAGAGAATACTCTATTACGGTACTTTCGAGATTGCTTGTTGTACTCTTATGAATCCTGGTATTAAGAAGCTCTAATGGTTCAAAATTAAATCTTTCAAGATTTTCAAAAAGTACCTTTACACCTTTCTCGTTAAGGATAGTTAGCGTATAATGAATGCGGTCACCTATATCAAAAACATCCTTATCAAGCCTTGTTTCCACCAGTATCGGTACCTTTCTTACAGTTACGGGGGAGGAAGAAGCCATCCCGCTCGTCTTATCTACCTCGTTAAAGTAGGGAACAGAAAACGATGGTATAATGTATTCGCCATGCTTTAAATCGTCCGGTAACGAGAGCAAATATTGAATTACTCTGAAATCCCTGGTGTTTTCAAAAATCTCCCTTTCCCCAATTGTTATCTGCTCAATCTTAAACGGGCTTAAATCAACCCTTGTAAGGCTGTCGAGGTCTGCCTTTACTCCAAGTTTCCAGACAACCTGCGCTGTAAGGGTTATCATCTTTTCTGAAATAATCCTTGGGTTATCTAAAAACACCCAGACCTCTAACGGATTCTCCGTGGTTGGCACTTCTTGTGTCTGCGGAGCATCGGTATATTGGGCTGGCGATATTTCTGAAAAACCCAGCAAGACCGACAAAAGCATTACTACAACCAATAAGATATTTTTTATTTTCTTACTCTCCACCTTCTTCTCATCCTTTTCTCAAAAAAATCCGAGAGTATCTTAATCCAGCATTCTTCATGCTCATCGGTTCTTGCAACAAGATAGTCCATGTTTAATTGTTTAAAAAGGTTGCTATAATGGGGCTTATTTTCTAACCCGTTAGACAAATTAACAAATTTTATCTCTCCAGTCTCAAGGTCTCTTAAAGAGAGAAATCCTTTTCCTCCCGGGATTTCCACCTCCCTTTTATCTGTAATAACAATAGGCACAACATCGTGTTTCTGCGAAAGGATTCTCATTGAGCCTTCGTAATTGTACGGGGCAAGGAAATCGGAAAGAATGAATACAAGGCACGGAGCGAGATTCAAGTCATTTAAAAACTTGAGGGCGCAATTCAGGTCAGTAAGAGAACCACTTGTCCTTTCATACCTCATGCGGTCAACAATTCTTAGAATCCATCGTTCACCCGGTTGGGGGGGGAGATACCTTTCTATCCTATCCGTAAATGTAACAATTCCCACCTCGTTTCCAGAATCAGATGCAGCATAAATCAGCAATCGCAGAATAGAATCCTGTACATCTTCTTTCGTATGAAATGGAGAACTGCTGAAATATTCTGACTTACTTCTATCAATTAGAAATATTATTATTGCCCTTTTGTCAATGAGCTTTACCCTTGTGTGAAGCTCTCCAGTTCTTGCGGTGGTTTTCCAGTCTATGGAGCGGAAATCATCCCCTGGCTGATATTGCCTTAACTCATCAAGCTCCAACCCTCTTACACTGCTCATGGAACTGGAAAAAACACCTTCAAACAGATTAACCACAAGCCGTTCCATGTAAAGTCTTATTTTGCTTTTTACCATTCCAGTCTTGGAACTTTCTTTAGAATCATGCCAATAATGTCATCAGATACCACGCCTTGCGATTCCGCCTCATGCGAAAGGATTATCCTGTGCCTCAGGGTGGGATATGCCATCTCGTGAACGTGCTCAGGCAAAACAACACCATCCTCCTTCAGAAAGGCATAAACCCTTGCAGCCTTTGCAAGGGCAATTGAGGCACGAGGCGATGCCCCATACATTACAAGGTCCTGGACCTCTTTTTCATCTGTTTCTTCGGGTCTTGTTGCCCTTACTATGCGTGTTGCATATCTAACAATTGGGGAGCTTTCGTACAGCGGCTGCTGCTGTGCGATAAGATGCCTTAGCGAGATTAAATCATCCGGGCTAAAAACAGGCTTCAAATCAACAACCTCATCCTTCACCTGTCGTTCAGTAATTTCCCTTTCCTCAGCATAAGAAGGGTAACTAATGTTTAGTTTTAGCATAAACCTGTCTATTTCCGCTTCTGGCAGTAGGTATGTGCCAGCTATTTCTATAGGGTTTTGTGTGGCTAACACGAGAAAAATTTTCTCCAGCGGGTAACTTGCTTTCCCTATTGTTACCTGCCTTTCCTGCATTGCCTCCAGTAGTGCGCTTTGCACCTTTGCAGGGGCACGATTAATCTCGTCTGCAAGAAGGATATTTGTAAATACAGGACCCTTTTGTACTGAGCATTTCAAGGTTCCTGGGTCATACATCTCAAAGCCGGTAATATCACCAGGTATTAAATCAGGGGTAAACTGCACCCTATGAAATTTTGCGTTTATAACCCTTGCAAATGTCTTTACTGTTACAGTCTTTCCAAGTCCAGGATAACCCTCTATGAGGATATGACCGTCGGAAAAAAGCCCAACCATTATGCTTTCTATTAACTCCTTCTGCCCAACAATAACCTTTTCTATCTCAAGAAGCATGCTATCAATTTTCTCTTTTACTTCCTCCCTTTGTGCTATAAGCGTCAAGTTCCCACCTCACTAATGATTTATTATGTAATTATGTAATATAGTCTAAGATTTAACACCGAATACTGCATTTTTATATATAATATATTCTTTCAAATCAATTAACAAGTATTTTTCACCAAATGAATTCGCAAAAAATATACCTCCATTTTTCTCTGGAAGCGTCGTGGGTAGATTGGTGGAAAAAACAAGCCGACCCACGCCAGATGCGTGAGTGCCTGGACTGGCTTTTTTCTCCTTTAAAAGTAAAAATTATCTCTTGCAAAAGCATTAATTATATGTTATAAATACAAACTATATTTTAAACATTTTCACTAAGTTAAAGTTTTACGGTATAGAAAGTGGCTTTTTTTAGCCATTCTGGCACTTTTCATAAGAAGAAACGTTAGCCTGATAGCAATAAAAGCACCGCAGGTGTTTCAGCTTTATAAATTGCTAAGTATTAAAAGATAAAAGGTATTAGATGTTATTGAATGTATTGACTATATACGCCACCGTGTAAAATGACTGTTGGCATAATATATTTAATAACAGCAAAAAGTTGTCCAACGAAGCTAAGCTGGCGGCAAAAGGGGGAGGTTGTGCGCCTGAGGCGGACGCTGGCTTTTTAATAATAGTTATTTTAATTTTAAGGTGTTGTTTTTGTTAGAAAGGGGATAGCAATGTCTCTATCCAAAGTTAATGCAACGTCAGTTACACGGACAAAGAATAGGACGCCAGATTCCGTTACGCCAAACAGCGGGATGTGCGCCGTGTGTTTAGATGGCTGTCCAGGCCTTTGCGAAATCGGCAGGTCGGCATTCAGGGGTGCTGAGGTTATCTACCCACAGCCATTCGGCTTAATGACCTCTGCTGCGGAGAAGGATTACCCTGTGGACTTCTCTTACTTTAACATCATGGGTACAACGGTCGGCGCACACGGCATAAAGGCAGACAGTGATTTGGCAATCTTTACAAACGTAAATCTTGAGACAAGGCTCGGCAGGGACAAGGGCATAAAGCTAAAACTACCCATTGTCATTCCCGGTCTCGGCTCTACAAATGTGGCAAAGAACCATTGGGATGGACTTGCAGTCGGTTCAGCCATAACAGGCACAGGACTCACAATTGGCGAGAACGTTTGCGGTATGGACAGTAACTCGAAATTTAGTAACGGCAGGGTTACCCACTGTCCTGACCTTGAATATAGGGTTAAGACGTATAAGGAGTGGCAGCATGACGGTTATGGAATGATAGTGTTACAGGCAAACGTCGAGGACTCAAGGCTCGGCGTGCTTGAATATGGCATAGAAACGCTCAAGGTGGATGCAGTGGAGTTAAAGTGGGGGCAGGGTGCAAAGGACATTGGCGGAGAGGTCAAGCTAAACAGTCTTGAGAGGGCAAAGTTACTTAAGAGCCGGGGATATATAGTGTTACCAGACCCGGAAGACCCAACAGTCCAGGATGCATACAACAGGGGCGCATTCAAGGAATTTGAGAGACACTCAAGGGTAGGAATGGTGCCAGAGAAGACAAATGCAGCCATAGAGGAGTTCGCAAAGATTGTTGAAGGACTGAGGAAGAAGGGCGCAAAGTACGTCTTCCTCAAGACAGGGGCATACAGGCCGGCAGACCTTGCAAGGGCGGTACGACTATGTTCAGAGGCGAAGGTTGACGTTCTCACGGTAGATGGCGCAGGTGGAGGCACGGGGATGAGCCCCTGGAGAATGATGAACGAATGGGGCATACCCACAGTATATATCTCTGCAATGACATACAACTACGTGGATAAGCTCGCAAAGAAAGGCAAGCACGTGCCAGACATAATCCTTGCGGGTGGGCTTTCACTTGAAGACCATCTTTTTAAGGCATTCGCACTCGGAGCGCCGTATGTAAAGGCTGTAGGAATGGCAAGAGCAGCCGTATGCGCAGCTATGGTAGGAAAAACTATAGGGAATTTGGTAAATGACAACAAAATTCCAAAGTCCTTAGAGGAATTCGGCAAGACGGTGGACGAAGTATTTATCCTCTCTACGAAGGCAAAAAGGGAGTTCAGTGGCAATGGAAAGGTGCTGCCATCCGCAGGGCTTGGACTGTACACGTTCTATCAAAGGCTTGCTCAAGGCTTGAGGCAGATTATGGCAGGGGAGAGGAAGTTTACCCTTGAGCACATCACAAGGGACGATATTGTTTCCCTTACAAGAGAGGCGGCAGAGGTAACCGGCATCACCTACATAATGGATGCGGATAAGGAACTGGCAGAAAAAATCCTGGGTTAGTCCATACAAAGGCTTAAGTATAACTAAATTTCAACAAATCCTGAGATATTATGAAGTTAAAGAAACAGAAAGCAAGTACGGGCACACTCATCCTAGTGGTGGAGTTGCTTGCTTTTTATACATCAAGTTGTTTTTTGTCCTATTATTATCCCTTTAACTACTTTCCCGGAGGAGGGCGGTCTTAGGGTTTATTGAAATTATTAGTTTTTGTATTTTCAAAGCCCTATCCGCCAGAGGCGGATAGGGCTTTTTTTTGAGGAGACTTGGTTATGATAATAGTAATGAGACCTGATGCGACAAAGGAGGAAGTTAAGCACGTAGTCAAAAAGGTCGAGGAGGTGGGGCTTAAGGCGGTCTTATTGGAAGGTACGGAGAGGAAGGTAGTAGCCGTAATAGGCGACGAACGTAAGATATCCTATGATATGTGGAACGTCACCCCAGGTGTAGAAAAAGCAGTTCCAATCCTTGCGCCATACAAAATGGCAAGCCGTGAATTAAAGAATACTCCTACGGCGGTACCTTTAGATAAGGGGAGGGCAACTATCGGAGGGAAGAAGATAGGCGTAATTGCTGGCCCCTGCGCAGTTGAAAATAAGAAGCAGTTAATCAGTATTGCGAAGAAGGTCAAGGAGGCTGGCGCAGTTGCCTTACGCGGCGGCGCTTATAAGCCTCGCACAAATCCGTATAGTTTCCAGGGTTTAAGAGAAGAAGGTCTTGAGTACCTTGCTGAGGCAAGAGAAGCAACCGGACTACCCGTAGTAACAGAGGTGCTCAGTCCCGAGCAGGTAGTACTTGTATGCAAGTACGCAGATATTTTACAAATAGGGACACGTAATATGGCAAACTTCCTGCTTCTTAAAGCTGTGGGTGAATGTAAAAAACCAGTTATACTCAAACGAGGCATGGCTGCCACCCTTGAAGAGTTCCTTCTTGCCGCAGAATATATACTTACACATGGCAACCCGAATGTTATTCTTTGTGAGCGCGGTATAAGGACGTTCGAAGACCACACGCGCTTTACGCTCTCCCTGAGCGTAGTACCGAGATTGAAAGAATTGACGCATTTACCAATTATAGTTGACCCAAGCCATGGAACAGGTAAAAGAAGCCTGGTAAATCCGATGTCAAAGGGCGCCATAGCGGTAGGCGCAGATGGGTTATTAATTGAAACACACAGCAACCCTGAGAAGTCTATGGTAGATGGACCCCAAACGATTTCGCTTGAGGAATTTGAGAGGCTCATGAAAGAGCTAAAACCCATCGCTGAGGCTGTGGGAAGGGAGATGTGAATCAGGTGATAGGTGATGGGTAAGCTAAGAAGACAGGATAAGGAAATTACCGATAAGGCTGAAATAGAGGAAATATTGGCACTGGCAAAGGTTGGCAGGTTGGGCACGTGCCTTGATAGCATACCCTACATCATTCCAGTAAATTTTGTGTACGATGGGGGCAAAATCTTTTTTCATAGCGCTCATGAGGGTAGAAAGGTAACCAAT
>JACQHT010000218.1 GCA_016198835.1 Planctomycetota bacterium
ATGTTTCCCCTCTTTCATTTCAATAGTCAAAATTACGTCAACCCTGCTTCCCGGCAAGACAAAACCTGCAACACCGGCTATTTCATTGACCCTGATTGTGATTGCACGCTTTCCATCTGGAATTACTCCCGTTATTCCTCCTTTGAAACCTTCGGGGGCAAGTTTGGGGTCTAAAATAGGTTCTCCCTTAACCAGTTCGGTCTTAGCAGCCCTGCCAACCAACTGTTTTATTTCACAAAATGCGCCGTGTGGCACACAATCCTTTGGCCACGATGTAACCCTCAACTGCTCATCCGTTAACCGCGTGCCCCATGGAATATCTGTACTGGCAACAACAACACCTTGTGTGATGAATACATCTTCTACCTTTGCAGCTCCCTTTTCAAGCTGTACCCTGTTTTCAATGTACTTTGAGATTTGTCTGCTTGCAATTAACCCAAAAAACACTGCAAGGACTAAAAATATTACCGACCTTAATTTAGCCATAGATGGTTTCCTTTCGTAAAATAAACGGCACGGACAAACAAGTTTGCCCATGCCACCCATTAAGAGTTTCTAATTACTCATGACGCATTACTGCCGTATTGGATAATGGTATTGTCCCACTCCAGGCAACGGACCTCCCTCCCATGATGGGAAGGCTGGTTAGCGTGGGTATTATTGAGCCTGTTAGCACCTGAAAATTATAGTTAACCGTGACAGAAATGGTATCATTAGTATTTGCGGTTGATACATCTATAATAGTGTCATTAACACGTGCAGTGATAGAAGCATAAGCAGTATTCAGACCACTGGCAGAGAGATAGTTGTTAATAGTATTTTGTACGTCTGTTGAGGTACTGCCCTGGATGATGGCTTTCCTTGCCCCTTCACGTGTGGCGTTTGTGATGACGTGCATGGTAAACCACGCCCTGCCAAACTCCGTCATCCCGTAAAGCATCAGGGCAAAAAGAGGCAATATTAAGGCAAACTCAACCGTCGCTGAACCGTTTCTCCTATTTACATATCTACAAAATCTCTTAAAGGGGTTCATTAGAGTTACCTTGTTTGCTTCTCTTCAAAGAAGTAAGAGCGGCTACAGAGCCCATCCCAACCACCCTGCGAAGTGCGATGGATACTTTGGAGGTTCCACAGAGTAGCTGGGATGATTTTCTCCTTCGCTTGAGGCGAAGGACAGGTGAATAAGGGAGCTCTGCCCGTATCAGACGGGTGAAATAATAGCAAAGTCCTTAGAAATACGGGTTTAACTACCAGTGTTAACGGTAGTAGCAACGCTGTTAAACGTATTGGACACGGACCCGCCGAGAAACGTCACTGCGCCAACAATTACCGCTGCAATTAAAGCGACAAGAAGACCATACTCAACAGCGCTTGCACCATCTTCTCTTTTACAAATACCTTTTATTCTTCCAATTATTTTCTTCACTTTAGTTTCCTTTCTTAATTGCTAAGGTTAATTTAGAGATTCTTCGCCCGCCCTGGGGCGGGCGAAGAATAACATAAGACAAAACTTTTACTCTACAACTTCGCTTCCATCGACTCTTTGCTGATGCATCTCCACCATTTTAACTTCTATTTTCTCACCTCCTTCCAAAATGTAATCTTTTCTGATTAGTTTTAAAAAATTCAATTTTTGTGCACTTCATTTTAGCAACCTTTATGCCGAATCCGCCACGGGCGGACTAAAAAAATAGGCTTTGAAAATTTGTTTTTATATTAATCTACCAATTTAATCTTCCGATATATAAAGAGTTAGACTAACGAAATATCTACCCAATAAATCTGGCTCAATAAACTGAGCAACTACATAATATGTATCGGCAAAATTATTAATTTCTGTACATTTTTGAATTCTCCAATTCCATCTAACTTGACAAAAATGTACAATTGAGGTATAAATCTAATGAATAATTGGAAATTGTAAATTCTTTTACCTTTAATCTCTTCCGCCTAATATAGGTTTAATTCTTTGAGAGAATATGATATAGCGGAAAATAATCCTTTCCGCCTTGTGCGGATTTAATTTATAAAAATTTTTTTATTAATTGTTTTGTAAATGGAACGTCATTTGTTACTATGTACCTTTAAAGTGTAACGCAAATTTTTTTTGTAGGTGTAAGAATTCAATTCGTACATACAACACATGCGTTGTAAGGAGGTACAATGGAAATGAGAACGATTTTAATAGTTGACGATGAGCAAACAATACTTGAATCCTTTCGTATTATATTAAAGGACAACTATCGGGTACTCACTGCTAACAGTGGTGAGAAGGCGTTTAAGGTGCTCGATGAAGAACTTCCAGATTTAATGATTTTGGACCTTAAGATGCCGGGTATGGGCGGCATGGAGGTGCTTCAGAAGGTTAGCCAATCCTTTCCGGGTTTGCCTGTGATTATTGTAACAGCCACAAAGGACATTAAAAGCGTAATAGAGGCTATGAAGTTAGGCGCCACTGACTTTGTTGTTAAGCCTTTTGATGTTGATGAGATTAAATTGTTAATTGATAAAACCCTTCGCTCCAAACAATTGGCAAGCGAGGTATCGTACCTCAGGTCTGAGGTGAATAAGAATTATGGATTTAACGAAATTATTGGCCAGAGCATGGCTATTAAGGGTATACTTGATACCGTAGAACGTGTGGCAAAAGGGGATACTACGGTGCTTGTTCAGGGCGAAAGTGGAACGGGTAAAGAACTCATTGCACGCCGTATCCACATGCAGAGTCCGAGGCAGGATAAGCCCTTCATAGCCGTTCATTGCCCAGCCCTTCCCGAGCACCTGCTGGAAAGCGAGCTATTTGGTCATGAGAAGGGCTCCTTTACCAGCGCCAGCGAAAGGAAGCTTGGTAGATTTGAACTGGCAAACACAGGCACCATTTTCCTTGATGAGATTAGCGAGATGAACCTTTCGACACAGGGGAAAATACTTCGCGTTCTACAGGAACATGAATTCGAGCGGGTTGGAGGTACAAGAACTATCAAGGTAGATGCAAGGGTAATTGTTGCTTCTAATAAGAACCTTAAGGATGAGATTTCTAAAGGAACATTCCGTGAGGATTTGTATTACAGGGTAAATGTCGTGCCTATCTGTTTGCCACCCTTAAGGGAAAGAAAAGAGGATATACCATTGCTTGTAAAAAATTTTATTAACACGTTCTGCAGGGACTTTGGTTGCAGAACCCATGATATTCATCCCGATGCGATGACTCTATTACAGTCCTACCATTGGCCTGGCAATATCAGGGAATTGCGAAACGTAATTGAAAGAATTATGACGCTGTACGGCGAAAAGGAAATAATCATGCCGGAATATTTGCCTCGTGAAATTAGCGGAAGTAGAGCAGAAGTGACTGTGGACACAGGCCGTCCCGCGCTGGGAGCAGAGGAGTCACTTGACGAGGCTGTCGCACGGGTCGAAAAGGAATTAATACTGCAAGCACTTGAACGAACGCACGGCGTACAGGCAAAGGCTGCTGAATTATTAAAGACAACCCGCCGCATCCTTAAATACAAGATGGACAAGCTTGGGCTAACACAGGAGGATAAAGGTGAGGCGGAAAAAGAGAACAAAGACGATTTGGTAGCCATCCTGCCTTAGATGGAAAAGGGGGCAAAGAGGATAAGAGGCTAAGAGGCGAATAGGCAAAAAGGTAAACCTTTTAGTCTTTTTACCTTTTGACCTCTTAACCTTTTAATTGGCTATATAAATGCAATACCGCCCTGTAAGTTTCTCACGTTTATTAAAAAAGATTGCTGTTTACACGCTTCTTATAACCACACTCACTATTTCTTACATCTTTGCCGTCATTGGCTTTCACATCATCCTTGGAAATTTTCTCAACAAAAATAGTCTTTATGTTTCCTCAATTATTGGAGCGCTCCTTGTTGCCCTTGTTTTGGGCCCCCTAAAAGAGGGCATCCAATTCCTTGTTGACAGAACCTTTTTCAGGGAGGAGTACAGCCATAAGGAAATCCTTGCCGAATTAAGCAAGATGATGAGTTCGATACTGAACCTGGACAAGCTCCTTAAACTAATCCTGCAAAAGATATGCACTGCAATGGGTATTGAAAAATCCTTCGTTATGCTAAAGGAGGAAGCAAGTGACTGTTACACAATAAAAGCAACTAAAGGGGCTCTGCCTGAGGCGAGCGAAAAACAAGCATCAACATTGGGTGGCATGGACAAACTTAGTTTGTCCGTGCCAAGCGAACTAATTCAGTGGTTATCAAGCACCCGTAGCATCGTAACAAGGGATTTAATTACGCAGGACCCCAAGATACCACAAACGATAAAGGAAACCGTTCAGAAGATTGGCATTGAGATGTGCGTACCAATCTTTTTTGAAAACAAGATAATAGGGGCGCTGTTTGTGGGCAAAAAAAGGGCTGAAAAGGTCTTTTCAGAAGAAGATGTTGACTTCTTTCAGACATTGTCCCATCAGATAGCCGTAGCCATTCGTAATGCACAGCTTTACACCGAACTTGAGGATAATAAGGTTTACCAGGAAAACATCCTGAACAATTTAAAGAGTGGCGTTATCGTTATTAACATGGATAAAAAAATTACAATGCTTAATCGTGAGGCATGCAGGCTTCTTAATTTAAACCCTTCATCAGTTATCGGAAAGGATATTAGTTTTGTTTCTAAAGACCTCTCTGACCTGTTTTCTCAAACCCTTAATAACAATACCGAATTTTCACGCGCTGAGGTTGTTGTTACAATTAGTAGTAAACACATCCCGTTGGGTGCAAACACCTCATTTATCAGAGCGGTTGATGGTAGCCTGCTGGGCATAATAATGGTCTTCACAGACCTTACGGCTATAAGAAAACTTGAGGCAGAGAAGCGATGGGCAGACCGTCTGGCAAACCTTGGCACATTAGCGGCTGGTATGGCACACGAAATTAAAAACCCCCTTGTCGCTATAAAGACCTTCCTCCAGTTGCTGCCTCAGAAATTTGATGACGAATCGTTCCGAAAGGATTTTCTTGGCATTGCATGTAACGAAGTGGATAGGATTAACAAGATTGTCGAGAAATTGTTAAGCTCAGCAAGGCCAACAAATTCCCTGTTCGAGCCCGTGGACCTTCACAGGGTAATAAATGAAACCATGCATCTTCTTAAAAATGAGATTGCAGAAAAAGGCTTTGAGGTGAAAACAAATTTTTGTGCCGAGAAGTTAAATATCCTCGGCAACCGGGAACAGATGACGCAGCTTTTTCTGAACCTCTTTCTTAACAGCTTTGAAGCTATGACTGAAACATCTACCCCCCCTCAACCCCCTCCTTGTGAAGGGGGGGAAAGTGGGGGGGTGCAAGGGGGGGATAAAAGGGG
>JACQHT010000229.1 GCA_016198835.1 Planctomycetota bacterium
AACTTTCCAAAGAGTTCTGGTTTTTCTGAAAGTACCCCGGCAGCCTGAGCTCCCGCAATACGTATGCCCCTTGCTGAGCCAATGCTTCCCAACATTACCACCAGTATTGCCCCGGCGGCTGCCCAACCAAATCCCGTCTCAATAAAGTACAACCTTATTAGGTCACCCATTATTTTACATTTCTCCTTTTATCCCGGTAGACAACGAACTTTATGTTCGTTGAACAAATGTCAACGAGGTAGAACCTCGTTGTCTACCGATTCTCTAAGAACTTTTAGCCCTCAAGAGCTGAACCTTTTCATTATCAAAGCCAAAAGGTCTAAATCTGGTAGCGCCAGCCTGATAAAACCTTCCAAAAAATTCAAGGAAGATTAACCTTGCTGGATGGACAAACGCCCCTATGATACTCATCATGAAATTGAACAGATGTCCAGCAATTAAGATTAGCACAAATAGTATCACTCCAATAAATGGCACCTCTCTCATGATATTTGCGATGATGTTAAATGACATGGCTACTATAAGGGTCGTGAGACCAAGCGCAAGAAGCCTTGAATATGAAAGGATGTCACTAATAAATGACGTACATCCATAGGTGCCGAGTATTCCGTAAAGGCTTACCATACCAGTAATCGCTCGTGCTATTAAGCCTTTCTCATGCCTTCCCTGCGTAAGCACCAGACCAATTCCGCCGACCGCCGTCAAACCCAAACCCAAATTAAATAGCCAAGCTGGTATCTTTGTAAACATGGGTGAAATAATGATTAGAAAGCCAGGGAGCAAGATTAACCATAGCAAACCGTCAAATATTGCATTAAGCAAATTTCCCTTCATCAACTCACCATACACTCTAAGGACTATTCCGTAGAACTGGTTTATGACGCCAAGTCCTATGGCAATTAGTAAGGCAATAATCGGTTTAGAAAGTGGGTCTAAGACCGCAAGCGCATCTTTTGCTCGAAGGAGTAAATTATTTTCTCCAAGATAAGCTGGATTATAAAGGTCACCTGCCCACGTGCCAGAAAGTGCGCCGAATATTGCGGAACTGAAGCCGGCATACATAAAAAGTAAAAAGAAGTTTTTCATTCCTTCGTAATTCCTATATCTTAGTATCATATAATATGAAAAACCTATCAGGGTTATACCATAAAACACGTCACCGAAGCAAATCCCAAAGAAGATTAAGAATGTTAAAGTGATAAATGGGGTGGGGTCGAAACTAAAATAATCTGGCAAACCAAACATATTTATTAAAAGCTGTGCCGGTCTAAAAAATGAGGGCAAACTTATAGATACTGGCACGTTATCCAATGGCGTCGGGGTTCCATACACAACCGAGGTCTCTGGAAACTCAGCATCGAGTACAGCATTAAGCTTGTCAATGCTCTCTTCTTTAATAAATCCAGTAATAATTAGAATTCTCATGGAAAAGCCAAAATTGTTCTGTGTGGTAATCTTGTCTCTCTCATTTTCCCAATATCTAAGCAAGACCTCAACATGTCTTGAATATCTGGATAGTTCAATAATTCGATTTTTAAGGTCTTCTCGCCTCTGTATGAGGTCATTCATTTCCGCCTCAAGTGCGGCAACCTTATCTGATACTCTACCAGAGATTGCTGGAAGGGATAGTTCTAAAAAGCTATATTCTTTGAGTTTTTTTAGCGCTTCTTCCTGCTCCTTCAAGAGATATGCCACAATGACTTTGGCATTTTTCTTTTCAGCGTCAATTGCTTGGAAGGTCAGTAAGTCCAGTGCGGTGGGGTCGGTCCGTAGCTTTTTCCACCTTTCAAACGAAAAAATCCCGAATTTAACAGAAACATTTTTCAGCTTTCTTAATTCGTCTAAATCACATGGTATCGCAAGAAAGCTGGTTAGGGACGTTATTTCTCGTCCTATATCGGTTGTCTTTTTTTCAAGTACCTTGCATTCATTATAACAATAATGACTCTCTTCATAGAGGAGTTCAATATCTACGGTGGAAAGGGCATCCATCAATTCCTTTTCTGTTACCTGTAGGGGGAGCGGGAAAAAGCCCTCTATTAAGCTCTTCTTCCTCTTAACAAACTGCGAAAAGGCTGAAAGTATAACTTCAAGCTTATTAATATATTTTGCAGGCTCTTCTGCTACAATACTCTGTCTTTTCAGGGGATGGTCTGTCTGCGGGAGTTGCGTAAATGTATCTGTTATATGAAGAATACTCAGGTTGTAGAGATGTGAAAGTAATCGCTTGGTGCTTTCGATGGGGGCCATTAAGGTAACCTTTTTAACCCTATCAATTGCCATATCAGGATTCGCAGATTCCTTTCGCTACCAACCCAATGACTTGCTCAAATACCCCTTGATTAAGGTGTGCCAGTTGCGCCTTCATTCTTTCAAATTCTGCTTTTAGATACGCTTCTTCATTCCTTTTTGAGTTATCAATCCTTAATTTTAACTCGTTAACCTTCTGTTGAAATTCCTTCTCAAAATCAATGGTTAACTGCTTTACCTCATTTTCTGCATCAATGTCTGATTGCCTTGCCTTCTTCTGTGCATCTGCAATTATGCTATCAGCTTTCGTTTCGATATTCTGAATCTCTGCTACCAGATTTTCTATCATAATTGTTTTACCTCCCCTTAATCCCCTCCTTGCGAAGGAGGGGACTAAGGGGTGGTTATAATCATTAGCGGTCTATTTCTTGAGCTTCTTGCCGAGCTTCTTTTCTACAGATTCAACCTTCGCTTCAATTCGGTTTTCCCTATCCTTGCGGTCATCAATAGTAATGGTAGTCAAAGCCCTATCAGAGGTTTTCATGACCTTTTCATGACACTTTTTGATAAGGTTGAAAACCTTGTCCCATTCACCCTCTATAACCGTACCCATAGGATTTATTTTATAAGGTATCCCGCTTTCATCAACAACCCTGAGAACATCGGCAATCTGGTCACTAATACTGGTTCCTTTTCCAATTGGAACGACACTAAACTCAGCTAACATTTTACACCCTCCTTTCTTTCTGGCAAAAGACCTGTAAAGGCACACTTTTCATTTAATCTCTATGCAATTTACTGGACACTCTTCTATGCAGGTACGACATTCTATGCAATCCCTCGGATTAACTACCACCGACTTTCCATTCTTCATCTGGAATGTAGCAGTCGGGCATACCTTTACACAAAGGGAGCAACCGTTACATTTACCTTCGTCTATAAAAAGTCGCACCTCCTGAACCGTTTCCCTTCCAAATATCTCCATTAATAACCAGTCCATCGCAACCTGTATCTTCCGTTCAAACCCTACAAGTTTTGATAGGTATATAATTCTCCAGAGAAGCCATGCAATAAATCCGTGTAACCTGATGCCGAGGATATTAGCAATGGAAAACCGCTTTCCCATTGATACAAGGAATCCGAGAGGTTCAAAAGCAAATGCCTCTTTCTGTTCTCCTTTAATGTCATGCAGTATATTCCTTGCGGCAACCTTCCCCTGCCGCATTGCAAACTGCGCCGCAGGTGGCAGTGCACGCCCACTTTTTTGACTAACAAAATAGGCATTATCGCCTATTGCAAAAACACCAGAGTAACCCTGTACCTCTAAGAACTCATTAACCTTTAATCTCCCATCGGTGTGCTTGGGAACGTTTAGCGCTTCAATAATGGGCATTACCTTCATACCAGCCGTCCAGATTAAGGTATCGCAATGGAATACCTCGCCATTCTGAAGTGTAACAGATGTTGTATCAGCGCTAATCAAAGGCGTTTCAAGCCTCAAGTCTATACGCATAGAATTTATTCTTTCCAATGCAATTGCAATAAGGTCTTCATCCATACCCGGAAGGATTTTTGTGCCAGCTTCTAAGAGGTATAACTTTACATCATCCGCTTTTATAGTAGAAAATTTAGAGAGCAAATCATAGTAGATGAGGTCATGCATTTCTGTAACTAATTCCACTCCTGCTGGTCCTGCGCCTGCAACAACAAAACTTAGCATCCTCTTGCGTTTAGAACCATCGTCTTCCAGATTTGCCCGTTCAAAGAGTTCAACAATATGATTGCGAATCCTGATGGAATCTTCAAGATTTTTCAACGTAAAGGCGCGTTCTTCAACACCTGGAAGTCCAAAGAAATTATTTACACTACCAAGGCTGATAAGGAGATAATCATAATCAAATGTTTTCCTGGTGGTTATTACCTTCTTTTTACCAACGTCAATAGAAACAATAGGCGCAACTACAAGATTGAAACTTTTCTTGTAACACAGCCCCCTGAGAGGTTGCGTCACATGCCTCGTCTCAATGCCACCAGTAGCCACCTCTGGAAGCATAGGGGTATAAAGAAAAAAATTCCAATTGTTGATTAACGTTATACCGACATCTGTATCTACAGGAAGACTTTTTTGTAGTTGTAATAATGCATTAGTCCCACCAAATCCACCACCCAATATTACTATGTTTTTTTTGCCGGTACTCACCGTTCTTGTCTCACAGGTCTAAGGGCTCGGTCTCGGTAAAAGACCCGCCCGTTTGGCAATTTCAGGAATCGCCTCCTCCCACTCAATTGCCATTATATGCAC
>JACQHT010000222.1 GCA_016198835.1 Planctomycetota bacterium
CCTATAAGCTCAGTGAGTGCAAAGGGCTCTAAATAAAACCTGTTTTTATGCATTTTTCGATGGTTTTTTGCTTAATTGAAAAAGGCCACTCCGCATTAAACGGATAAGTGGCCTTTTTTATTTCCAGATAAGTGCAAAAGCCTTTTCAACCGCATCCTCTGCGTTCATGGCAGGAATTATTGAACGATTCTCTATGCGCCCCTCTTCCAATTGCCATGTCCCTAAACCAATCACAGGTTTTTGGCGGATAAGGGCAAGGGCAATCTCTGAGAGTGTTCCGAGCTTCCCACTTACTGCAATTACTGCATCTCCTGACGAAGCAACTATGACGTTACGGGCTATTCCCATGCCTGTAACAATGGCAACGTCTATAAAAGGGTTTGCACCCGCAGGATTATCCCCGGGGATGATGCCTATGGTTAGCCCACCTTCTTCTTTAGCCCCTTTTGCAACCTCTGTCATTACCCCTCCAAGTCCGCCACAGATAACTACTGCTCCTCGACGGGCTATCTCTCTACCAAGCTCCGCAGCCGTGGATGCCTCTTCAGGAGTTATTTCCCCACCAGCGCCAATCACTGAAATACATATCCTTCTTCCCATAATCCGGCAAGTCTTGAGTAGGGGCGTATGGCAATACGCCCCTACCGCTAATAAATTATCTTGTTGACCAGTTGTCCGTAAAGGTCCCCAAAACCGATAACATCCTTGACCTTAACCGCTACTGGTATAGAATCACTGGAAAAACAAACAAAAATCTCCCCCTTCGTGGAGTCTACAATCTCTGGAGCCAAATTGATTTTTGCAACAAAACCAAAGTGATTTTCCTCATTTTCTGAAAGGGCAAATTCCCTTTTGCAGTTTTTAGAGCATACCTCAAAGGTTAAATTTGTAGGGCTCTCTTTAACCATAATGTTTGTGTTGTAAATTGAACCTTCATTAATCTCCCCATAAGCACCATCACAAAGATTGTGGAAGGCTGTAACGGGGTCCTCGGCGATAATTCCCGAAGGGATAGGAACAATCTTTTCTTTTTCTAATACGTCATTCTTTCGATATTCAAAGACACATACACCCTTTTCATAATCAAACTTAATTGTTTTATCCCGAACTTCTTTGCCCTTTATTCTCTTCTGAGACGAATGCAAGGGCCTCAACTTGTTGCTTTTTTTGTCGAATTCCATTATTGTTTGATAAATCACCTGCCTTTTAACTATGCTGGCAAATATTCCCAAGGGATGCGCCTCAAGGGTGACCGTATATGTGGCTGGTTTATCCGTTCTTTCAATTGTTGCAGTGCCAATGCCTATCTTCGGAAATATCCAGAAGCCGATATTGTAATTTAATTTGCATCCCCTGGCTTCAACAAGCTCAGACAAACCCATTAAGGTGTAGTGACCTTGACCTGCCTGCACCCCACACTCAGCATTCCGGATTCCCCACTCGTGAAGCTCCCCCAGAGTAAGTAAAGAGCAAACATTGACCAAAAAGAAAGATAAAACAAAAAAGGCAGCGCTTACTCCAGGTTTATTTAACCCTGTAAGGCTGCCTTTTTGGATGTTAAGAAGCATTAAGTATATTACCTACATAGTTTATTTTTGCACATCAGACGGTCCACCATAGGGGAAAATCTGGGGCCATTTCTCTGGCTGACATACTTCGATTGTAACAAATCTGATTTCGCCCGGCTTCAGGTCAATATTAACGGATTTGTTTGCTGCTGGCCAACCCGGTCCTGCGTGTCCTCCATGCGCTACTTCTGAACCTTTTGTCTGTGCACTAACAGTATAGGAACCTGCTTTTACGTCAAAAATGCAAGCCCCATTCTTTTTGGTTGTCTCAGACCTGTCACCTAAAGCAACATCTGCACCTTGCTGTGGCGCACCATAACAAATCACTATTGCAACAACCCTGGCAGATTGCTCCTCAGCCCCGGCAATTGTACCATATCCAAATCCTAAGAAAGCAAAAAGTGCCACACTGCTTACTACAGCTAAACATTTTTTAAGGCTAATGCGCATAACTATATTCTCCTTTCTTTGTTATGCCTCTGAGGGCTGCGCCCTCCTCTAACTCTAACCAAAATCAATGCTATCTGCTTAAATATAAATTTGCGTCGCTAAAAATTTCTCTCCCACCTCACCTCCTTCAAATAAATATCTTGCATCAGAAAGCGTTATTAAAATATGGCTTAGAATTGTAGTGAGTCCTTAGACAAACTCAGAATAAGCTCTTCGAATCTAAAGGTGGCATATTATATACTCTCAGTAAAAAAGATTCAACATAAAAATTGAAAAAATCTCTTATTTCATTTATCAATGACCTTATGTTATTAAGGCAAAGGAATTTACAAACATTAAAAATCACAGAATTTTTTTGATGCGCCTTAAAATTTCACTTCTGAATCCAGAAAAATTTCATGCTATTACAAAACCAACAAGTCCCTCGAACTTGCTTTTTTACGGTTTTAATTCTTTGCTGGATTTCACTACCGAATCGCGCAACCCTGGTTCATCAATCAGAGGTTAAGTCCATCAGAAATCATAAAAGTGGATATTTCTAAGTAGACCTGTAATAATAAAAAAGAATTTCTTGAAATTTTTTGTACCGTGGGCTATATTATTTTTACTATATACCGAATTACTATAAGGATGGCGAATCTTTATCTTTTTTGAAAAAAGTAAACGTTATATTGAGGACTTTAGCGATGGAAAAGAAATCTGATTCTTATAATTTGCCTCCCGTTGCCACGCCAAATTATAATTTTGCAATTAATGCCCCAGAGTTTAAGATGAACGAAGATGATTTCCTTATCTGGTTTTTAGAAGGGGTATTAGAAATACATCCCGATTACTACGACTGTTTAATGTATCTTGGGAATATTTATACGGCAAAAGGTATGTACGAAAAAGGCTTAAATGCTGATTTGAAATTGGCAGAACTTAAACCGACCGAGCCGCTTATTCAGTATAATCTTGCATGCAGTTATTCCCTTCTCGGAAATATTGATGCCGCAATTAACATCCTTAAAAAGGCGATTGACCTTGGTTATAAGGATGTGGAACACCTCGAACGAGATAGCGACCTTATCAACATAAGGTCAGACAAAAGGTATAAGGAACTTATAGAAGAACTCAGAGCCAAAGGCTGACAAAGAAAAGGGCTCACCTTTTTGAAAAAAGGTAAGCGTCATGAACAATTTTTATTCCTTCCAGTGTAAGGTGTGGAATAATATCAGATATTAGAGGAATATCAGGTCCAATTAATTCTGCATCACCGCCTGTTGCAATTACCTTTGGTTGACCCGCCTCAGGCGGGAGCTCATTAAAAAGCTCCCTTAAAATCCTTTCAACCATTCCCACAGTTCCCCAATAGACGCCAGACCTTATTGCCTCTTCAGTGTTTTTGCCTAAGGTATGGGAAGGTTTATTAATTGATACTCTGGGCAAAAGGGCAGTCCTATTTTTTAAAGCGTATGCAGAGGTTTCAATACCGGGGGCGATTGCCCCACCGAGATATTCACCTTTATCGGAGACCACGTCAAATGTTATAGCAGTACCAAAGTCAACGACTATTGCACTTGCCCGTATCCTTTGAAACGCCGCAATCGCATTGAGCAGTCTATCAATGCCAACCCTTTCAGGATTCTTTACAAGGATGGGGATTTTGATAGGAATATCCGTACCAACTTTTAGTGGGGTTCTACCATGGTTCTTTTCTAACCAGTCGCAAAAGATTTTTTCTGCGTTAGGATTTACCGATGCAACGGCAATATTTTTGGTTTGATTAAGTATGTCAGGATTAAGTTCTTTCGAGAGGGCTTTGCGGAGGGTTTTTTGCTCAGCAACCCTTATGCGAAAATTATGCGTCAGGTTTTCTGTTTCAAAGATGCCAACACCGATATTTGTATTCCCTACGTCAACCGCCATCAACATTTAATTCTTGCAGCGCCTCTGCGACCGTCCTTTTCAACTTATCTACATTTTCCCCGGTAACTGCGGAAATGGGGTATATTCGTTTAAGCAGTTGTTTTTCAAGGTATTGCACCTTTGTTAAACCAGCCTCGTTATCAAGAAGGTCTATCTTGTTTGCAACGATTATTTCTGTCCTCTTTGCTATCTCAGGATTGTAGAGGTTCAATTCATTTCTGATTATGTGATAAGCCTCCACAGGTTCCGGTCTGGCGATAGGCGATATATCTAAGATATGAACCAGTATTTTTGTCCTCTCGATGTGACGCAGAAACTCGTCCCCGAGTCCTACCCCCGCATGTGCTCCCGCAATCAAACCGGGCAGGTCTGCAACAACAAACCTGCGGAAGTTGTCAACAGCAACTACTCCTAATTGGGGATGAAGTGTGGTAAACGGATAGTCTGCAATCTTCGGCCGTGCAGCGGATAAACGTGACAACAAGGTGGATTTTCCTACGTTTGGCAAACCTATGATGCCTACGTCAGCAAATAATTTAAGTTCGAGTTTTAAGTGGCGTTCATCCCCGGGCTCTCCCTCCTCAGCATAACGAGGTACTTGATTTGTTGCAGAGGCAAAGTACTTGTTTCCCCTTCCCCCACGCCCTCCATGGGCTATTACTACGGATTCTCCCGGTTTTTTGAAGTCTTTGAGAACCCTACCAGTTTCTTTATCCTTGATAATAGTTCCAACGGGCAGTTCAATAATCAAATCCTTGCCGTTCTTGCCGTGCCTGGTGGAACCTTCCCCATGTTTGCCACCTTCGGCAACATACTTTACACGGGAGGATATGTCGTAGAGCGTCTCAACCGTCTGGCTTGCCCGCAGGGTTACATTACCACCACGCCCTCCATCACCGCCATCGGGACCCCCACGTGGGACATATTTCTCCCTCCGGAAGCTTACGCACCCGTTGCCGCCGTCACCCCCTTTTACATAGATTACTGCCTCATCAACGAACATATCATTTTAATTTTACAGCAAACAGGTTAAAACGAGCAACGGTGCTTGTAGGGGACAACCACTTCCCGGAGGCGGGTTAGGGCTTGTTATGAGGATTGAACGCTTACGCGTTTTCGTGACTCAAATCTTACAACCCCGTCAGTCAAAGCAAAAAGGGTATTGTCCTTACCGAGCCCAACGTTAAAACCAGGTTTAAATTTTGTGCCGCACTGGCGGACTATTATAGAACCAGCGCTGACGGATTCACCACCAAAACACTTTATACCCCTGCGTTGTGCATTACTATCTCGTCCATTTCTTGTAGACCCCTGCCCTTTTTTATGTGCCATGTTTTTTCCCTCCCATCATGCTATAATTTCTTGAATCTTTACTTGCGTGTATTTCTCCCTGTGACCCTTTTTAGTGCGAGAGTTTTTCCTGCGACGAAATTTTGTGATAAGCAACTTTTCTCCAGGGGACTGTTTATCAACCTTTCCTATAACCTTGGTGGTATCTTTTAACTCAGAGCCAATATTTGTTCCTTCTTCCCCGGAAAGCATGAGCACGTCTTTAAATTCCACCTTATCACCAATATTCAGGTTACCCTTCTTATCAACGGTTATAATATCTCCTGGTTTAACCCTGTATTGTTTGCCGCCGTCTCGAATTACTGCATACATTTGAAAATCTCCTTTCCTTCGCCGCTTCAGTCCACCTCGGGCGGATTATTAAATGTTTACCCGCTGTCCGCCGTCTTTAAAATATTTAACCTCTGCATCGCCTGCGTTATAATCATCCTGTTGGGTTATTATGATTTCCTTGTTAAAGGCGCTCTCCAATTCTGCAAGCCGCTTTCTCTTTTGATTCTGAAGGAGGAAAGCGACTTCTGGACACGTAACAACTTCAATCTTGTTAATCTCGGGATAATTAATTACCGCCTTAATCTTTCTTATAACATTTAGACTAACACTTTCAGCTGTCTTTAAAAAGCCAGTGCCCCAGCAATATTTGCATGGTTCGTAAAGGACGTCCTTAAGGCTTGCCCTGACACGCTGTCGTGTCATTTCAATTATACCAAACTTAGACATCTTTAAAACCTTGGTACGCGCCCTGTCTCTTTTAAGGGCATCAAATAACACCTTTTCAACGGCATGATTATGCGATTCCTCTCTCATGTCAATAAAATCAATTATGATGACGCCTCCAAGGTCTCGTAATCGTATCTGCCGTACTATTTCTTCTGAGGCTTCAAGATTTGTCTTGAATGCTGTTTCTTCAGGGTCCTTTTCCTCCCTATATTTGCCGCTGTTTACGTCCACGGCAACCAGTGCCTCTGTTTGTTCAATAACTATTGAGCCACCGCATAGAAGTGGTACCTTTTTGACGTTTATCTTTTCAATTTCGACCTCTATATTATTCTTGTGGAATAAAGGTTCACTTCCTTCGTAAAGCTTTACTCTCTTTTCACACTTGGGCATTATCAGGTGAAGGAAATCCTTCGCTTTTTCATACACCACTGGTGAATCAACGGTTATTTCGTCTATATCTGCAGTGAATATATCACGAATCGTACGTATAACAAGTTCACTTTCTTGATAAATTACTGCAGGAGCATTTACCTTTCCAGACCTATTCAGGGTTGCCTTCCATAATTTAGATAAGTAATGAAAATCCTTGCTTAGTTCCTTTTTTGTCTGGTCAGCGCCTGCCGTTCGCACTATGAGGCCCATATTTTTGGGTGGATGCAAGTCCGCAATAATTTTTTTCAGGCGTTTTCTTTCTTCCTCCTCATCTATCTTCTTGGAGATACCATAATGGTCTGATTCTGGCATTAAAACCAGATACCTGCCTGGCAAACTAATATATGTCGTTAAGGTTGGTCCCTTATCCCCGATGCCCACCTTCGTTACCTGAACCAACACCTCTTGTCCAGGGCGAAGATACGATTGTATTCGCCCATTACCGCCAGGCGATTTTTTACGAGTAACAACCCTCCGGCGTCTGTTGGTGGTTTTTCCAATATTGGGCATTACGTCTGAAACGTGCAGAAATCCGTTCCTCTTTAGCCCTATGTCAACAAAGGCAGCCTCGATGCTCGGTTCAACATTAATAACCTTGCCTTTGTAGATATTTCCAACTATCTGCCCTTTCGAAGTCCTTTCTACATAAAGTTCTTCCAATACATTGTCTTCCACGATAGCTATGCGGCTTTCCTCGGGTTCGACAACGTTGATTAACATTGTTTTACTCATGCCATCAATAGCTCATCGTTCATAGCTCAAGGCTATGAGCTAAATTGCTATCAGCTAATTTTACCTTCGTCCTCGTTATTTCAAGGAGCCTGTAATCTATCTCTCTATCGAGCCCGAGGGCTGAAATCACTTCTTCTGGACGCGCCGTACCCTCTGAGATTACCTTTAGTCTTAATTCGATGAAATCCGCCCCACTAACTGTGGACTCGCCATCTTCTGGACAAGTTTGCTCTGTTACAATATCCATAATGGATGGTCGTATGTTAAAGTACCTCTTTCTTCCATCCTTCTCCCTACATACAGTTATCTCTTTCCTCTGTAGTAGTTCGTCAATCTTTGATTGCGGGACAGACATGTCATTTAATCTTATCCTGCATGTTACATCCTCAGCCTGAGCGCTTTCCCCTGGTGAGACCAGCTCTACAGTAGTGATTTCAATTCCTTGAGGCAGCTGCGCTCGTAGTTGGCTAAGAAGCGTAGAGGGGTGCATCCATTCGTTTAACTCTATCTCAACAACTTCATCAAGACCTTCGATTCCCACTGCCAGGGCAAGAGGAAATGAGATTTTTGGCCTCGGATTGAAGCCCTCTGACATGCGTATAGGGATTTCTGCCCTTCTTATTGCCCTTTCGAATAACTTCATTAAGTCATGATGGGAAATAAACTTTAAGCTGTCCTTCTTTTTAAACCTTATTCTAATTTTTTGCACAAGACGAATAGAATCCTCCTACACTCGATAGGGATAGGTTTTAGATTTGCTTGACTACCTCAGATTCGACAAATTTGCGTCAAGTCTAATGAATTAAAATACTTAGATTATACGCAATTCTATCAGGATTATTGACTGGTGTCAAGAGAAAAAGTAAGCTTCATGAACTTGCTTTTCTCCCTTTTTGATTTGACATCGCGGATAATTGCATTTATACTCTACTCTGTTAATTTTACACGCATAGGAACTGTCTATATGCCAAGGATAAAAGTAGAAGTAATAGATAGTATAAAGGACGCAGCTTATTCTGCCATCGAATACGCCAGTACCCTGAAGGACTCTAAATATGCTGACCTGAGGGTCGGTGTAAGTGAATCCAAGACCGCCCATTCTGAAAATGGCACAGCCAAGGGTATGAGTGAGGACTACGGCTTCTCATTTGGCGTGCGTGTAGTGGCTGGGGGAATGGGTGCATGGGGATATTATGGACAGCCACTCGGTGTCAGTGATTTGCGAGGGAAAAAGATAGAGAAGGTTTTTAAGAACAGCCTCAAGACGGCGTATAATAGAGCAGTAGCAAACGCATCTGGTAGACAACGAACTTTATGTTCGTTGAATCAACGAGGTGAAACCTCGTTGTCTACCGCGCTTACTGAGGTAAAACTTGCAAAGATTGATGTGCGTCAGGATACCTTTAAAATAAGTTTTGAAAAGGACCCGAGGGCAATAGCGCTTAATGACGTGTTGGAGTTGAATACAGATGTTTCAAGGCAGATGAAGGGCATCTCCGCCGAGGTAAGATTTGCCTATACAGGTATTTACACGGGTATAATTAGAGAGCTATTTTGCAGTTCGGAAGGAGCAAGAATTGACCAAATCGTCCCTTTAACACAGGGCATAATCTATGTCGTTGCCCAGCAAGCAGACAAGGCGCCGGAGATGTATGTGGATTATCTCGGCGATTTAAAAGGGTGGGAAGTTCTTGAAGGTAAAAATGTTCACAAACTGAGCTTTCTGGATTTTGCTCTATTGCGTACAAAGGAAACAGTAGAACTTGCCGGAGCTGAGTTCTTGAAATCAACCAACGAGCCTGTGGTGGTCGTAACTAATCCCCATTTTAACACATTACTCGTTCATGAGATAGTTGGTCATCCAACTGAAGCAGATAGGGTATTAAAGATGGAAACCGCCTATGCTGGCAGGTCATGGTTCTTTCGGGGCTTTGATAATAACCAACTTGGGAAGCAGGTTGCCTCCAAACTCGTTTCTGCATACTCCGACCCACTAACAGAAGGTTATGGACATTATAAGTATGATGCAGAAGGTGTGCCAGCAAAAAAGGTAAGCCTGATTGAAAATGGAATACTAAAGGGGTTCATGAACAGCAGGGAAACCGCCGCAATACTCGACCAGGAACCGAATGGCTCTATGAGGGCAACAGACCCCGTCCTTGTCCCCCTTGTAAGAATGACAAACACGTTTTTTGCCAATGGAAGTAGGAACCCGGAGGAAATAATAGCCGAGGTAAAGGATGGTTACTATATTGCAAATCACAAGATACCCTCTATAAGCGAATCCCGTGAGAATTTCAGGATAACGGCACAAAAGGTATATAAAATAGAAAATGGAAAGCTTACAAAACTTTACAGATCTGGCGGCATAACGGCTGATTCGAAGGATTTCTTAATGAGCATAGATGCTGTAGGAAACGACTTCGCCATCTTCCCCATTCCCAATTGCGGCAAGGGTCAGCCCATGCAGACGATGAGGGTAGGCAACGGCGGTCCCACACTCCGGGGAAAGGCAAGATTGACGGGATGCTAAATAATGGCGTAGGCGAATGGATGTAATATAAAATGCAAATGGTCAAGATAAAGTTTAATTCTCACGATGAAGAGGTTAATGGAGTTTACGAGCTAATGAGGCGTGGCAAGGTAATCTGCTTCCCAGGCGGTATTTATGAATTACCGGAAGAGTTGTCGTCTGTGCTGATGGAGAAGAATATAGGATATACCATTCTAAAAAAAAGGGGAGGACTATGCCCATAAAGCGTTACGAGATTTTGCTGCCTCTTAAGTATAATGATGGTACCTGCCTCAGGCGG
The DNA here is from genome assembly GCA_016198835.1 of Planctomycetota bacterium. Classification (GTDB taxonomy): domain Bacteria; phylum Planctomycetota; class Brocadiia; order Brocadiales; family Subterrananammoxibiaceae; genus Subterrananammoxibius; species Subterrananammoxibius californiae. The sequence goes on from JACQHT010000222.1 coordinate 9,974, forward strand.
GTTGTTTTACTTTGCGCGCTTTGCAAGAAAATAATTATTTCGCGCAAAGGTCACAAATTTTTGTTGTATTGATATAATAGCGTGTGAACCCACGTGAATAAATTGTAAATTTATGAGGAAAGGGTATGGGTATAACTATTGACAAAAAGATAATGCACGGAAAACCAGTTGTGGAGGGAACAAGGGTGCCTGTTAACGTTATATTAGGTTCCTTGGCAGGAGGCATGACTTTTCAAGAGATTTGCAATGAGTATGGTGTTACGAAAGATGACATACGGAATTGCCTGAGATATGCAACAGAACTTACGGGGTCAGAGTATGTGTTTCCTCTAAAAAGGTTAAGACCAAGAAAAGATGGGACCAAAGTTCTTAATCGATGAATGCTTACCTAAGTCAATGGTTTCTATTTGCGAAAAACAGCATTTAGATGCAGTTCATATTCGTATTTTAGGTTTATCAGGTATTCCCGATGAGAAGGTAATTAGTTTAGCAAAGAAAGAAAAACGAATTCTCATCACAAGGGATATGGACTTTAGCAACCTTTTAGATTATCCCATTAAATCGCATTGTGGATTAATTGTGATGCGTATGCCAGATGATTTTACTGCTTTAGAGATTAACCGTCTATTAGATTCATTCCTGATGGACGTAGAACTAAATGAAATCAGGAATACATTAACAATAATAGAACCAAAAAGGTACAGAATTCGTAGAAAAGATTTGGACTGAGTAAAACAGGTTACGAAGATACACGAAAGGAAGATTACAGTAGTCAAAATTACAACTATGATTACTACCGAACAACTAAGAACATGCGTTAGCGAAGGGCTTGAACGCATAAAGAAGATTAAGAACGTGGTGGAAGCTGAGGTCTTTGCCTCATGGAACGAGCAAATAGTAAATAGGCTAAACTACACCTCGGACATCCCTTGTCAGGGCGTGCAGGAACCCAAATCTATACAATTCTATGGTGTGGGAGTGCTTGCTGCGTTTAAGTCCGGAAACAAAATTAAGGTAGGCTTTGGGAGTGAGCCTAATGACCTCTCTGTAAGAGGAGTGTTGGAGGCATTAAAGAAGGCAAGAATGAATAAAATCTCTGACCCGGACTATAAGTCTCTACCAGAACCACAGGGTACTCCAACCCTTACAAATTATCACGATGTTAATGTCATGGAAATTAGCGACGAAAAAGTCGTTAATCTCGGATGGCAAGCCCTTGAGGGAACATTGTCAAGTTATAGTGCAAAAGGTTTTTCCAAATCGCTTATAGTAGGTGGTGATGTTACAATATTCAAGGAACGGATGGCAATAAGAAACACTAGAGGTATTGATGACTTCGATGAAACCTCTATCTTAACCGCAACAATAACCTCTATGATTGAGGACGAAGGCGTTAAAGGAACAGGATGGAACACCGCCACGCATTTAGATAAGTTCAAACCAGAGGAAGCCGGAAAAGAAGCGGCGGAGAGCGCAATCAGGACTATTGGTGGGCAGAGAATCGCATCTGGTGCGTATGATGTAATATTTGGAAGACAGCCTGTAACCGACCTGGTAGGCAATCTTATTGCCCCCTCTTTGAGCCTGATATCAGTCAATGCGTCTGATACCCCCTTCCTGCGGAAACTGGGGCAAAGGGTTTGTTCCCCTAATATAACGGTTTATGACGATGGGGCTATGCCAGGCCAGATTGGTAGTAAAAGGATAACATGCGAGGGCATACCAACGGGAAGGACGGACTTAATCACCGATGGCATAATTACAGGCTTCCTAACAAATGATTATTATAACAAAAAGCTTCAAAGTAACCTTGCCTCTTTCACCCCGAGAAACGGGTTCAGATTCTCACTCGGTGGAAGAAATTACAATATGCAGACAAAGGTATCTCCAACCAACGTAGTCATAGAAGGCAGGGAAGAAATCCCCGATAAAGAACTTCTATCGCTGGTAAAAGAAGGAATCTATATAGGAAGAATATGGTACACTTATCCAGTGAATGGACTCGCAGTCGGTGATTTTACAAGTACTATAGTTGCCGATTCTTATTTGATTAAAGATGGAAAATTGCTTGCGCCGCTGAAACCAAATGCTGTAAGGATAAATAGCAATATAAATCACGTACTTAACAATATAATCGGGATAACTAAGGAAAAGAAGGCAACATTAGTATGGGGTGGAGAAGAGGTTGTCGTTGCGCCAGAAATCGCCGTAAAAGGCGTTAGACTTGACAGCATTGCTAACGAGTCAACAAGTTTTGAGTCCTGATTTAGATACTTTAACCCCTAACTCTTTAACTAAGCAACTCGCTTGGAGGGAGGTGAGGCACGTTAAATCTTAAATCTTAAATTTTAAATTTCAAATTTCAGTTTCAAATTTTCTATTAGAGAAGGAGGCTGTAATGCGAGCTAAGGTTGATCCAGACATCTGCACTGGCTGTGAACTCTGTACCCAGACATGTCCAGAGGTCTTTGAAATGCAGGGGGACAAAGCAGTGGCAATAACAGGCGATGTTCCTGAAGAAGTAATTGAAACGTGCCGGCAAGCTGCAGAGGAATGTCCAGTAGAAGCAATCATACTAACAGAGTAATTTAATCACCAAAAAATAGTAGGGGCACGTTGTAACGTGCCCCTGCCTTTTCTTAAACGCAAGACCTGCTATATTTTAAATTTTCTTCCAATTGCCCTTCTACGCTTAAGGATATCCCTTCCACCTTTCGTCCTCATCCGCTTTCTGAACCCACACATCTTAACGCGTTTCTTTGCACTTCTTCTAACGTTAATTTTCATTTCTTATTTCCTCCCATGATGATATACTCGATATTGTATAGGAAGTTAGTATTATATACTTTCCAATTGTATTGTCAATATGCATGAAGAAAAAAAAGTAAGTCCATGCAAACAAAGATAGAGCAATCTGCAAAAAGATATGCAAAACAAAAATACTTACTGGCTGCTATAAACATTGCTGTAGGATTAGCCTTCTTAGTCTTTATGTCCGCCTCAGGCGGATTCGCCTCGATGTACCTCAAAAACCTTCTATCACTTCTAACAACAAATGAATGCCTGCTCATAGCGCTCTATCTCCCGGCGTTTATAATAATATACGAAATAATTGCTATGCCGTTAAGTTTTTATGGCGGCTTCGTCCTCGAACATCGTTTTAATCTCTCAAATCAGACCGTTGTGAGCTGGCTGAAAAATGAGGGCAAAACGCTTCTCATCTCTCTGATAATATCAATCCCCATTGTCGAAGCAATATACTTCTTCCTGAGAAATTATCCGAATATCTGGTGGATTTTTGCAGGCGCCGTCTGGCTATTCCTTACCGTTGTCATGACGAAATTCATGCCAATCCTGATATTGCCCCTATTTTATAAAAGCATACCAATCGAGGATGAAGAATTAAAGGATAAACTCATAAGGCTTGCGGAGGGGGTGGGCGTAAATGTAGAGGGAATTTACAGGATTAATTTGAGCAAGGACACAAAGAAGGCAAACGCTGCACTTACCGGATTGGGCAACACCCGCCGCATCCTGCTCAGCGATACGCTTATAAGCTCATTCTCACATGAAGAAATAGAGGCGGTCTTTGCACATGAGGTAGCCCACCACATCTATCATCACACACTTAAGATGCTCATAGTCGCCGGCATTTGTGGTTTTGCAGGATTTGCGCTCTGTCATTACATCTTACCCACCGCAATCCAATTGTCATTGC
>JACQHT010000216.1 GCA_016198835.1 Planctomycetota bacterium
CCTTAGAGGTATTCCCTATTGAATTTTTAGAAATGCAACTGATTAATAAATTGGTCTATGGCGAGGATATTTTGAAGGGATTGAGATTTGAGAAAACTGATCTGCGTCTCCAGTGCGAGAGGGAATTAAAAAGCAAGTATCAAATAATCTGCCAGGGTTATATAAAGAGCCTTGGTAGCAAATATATGTTAAGAAACTTCTTTGTGGGACTGTTTTCTGGTTTTATACCTGTCTTCAGAGCAATCCTTTGCTTATATAATAAGGAATTACCCAAAGATACCCTTGGTGTATTAAAAGAACTGGAACAAACTACAGGAATAAATACCCAGTTGTTTAAAGAACTTTACAAGATAAAGAATCAAAACCTGGGACTGGGATTGTCGGAATTGAAAAAGATATTTTGTGATCTGGTGAATTTCTTTGATAAGGTATCTATAAAGATTGATGAATTTAAGGCTTAAACCCTACATATGGTTTTTGCTTTTTGTGGTGGGGTGGCATGGACAAACTTGTTTGTCCGTGGCACAGCAGGACATTCCCGTTCCCACCCAATATATTGAAGATAAAGTGGGCATTATTGATAATGCAATAAAAGAGAGGCTCAATGCGTATCTCGAGGAACTGGAACAAAAGACTGGGACACAGGTAATAGTCCTTACTGTAAATTCAACCGAGGGCATGCCCATTGAACGATTTGCACTTAATCTGGCATCAAAATGGCAATTAGGTCAAAAGGGTAAGGATAACGGTCTCCTTATTGTTATTGCAAAAGAGGACAGGGCATATAGGTTTGAGGTTGGTTATGGATTGGAATCAATCCTACCAGACAGTCTTTGCGGGACTATAGGAAGAGAACTCCTTGTCCCAAACTTCAGAAAGGATGATTATGGAAAAGGCATCTTTGAAGCAACCGTAGCAATAATTAGCACAATTGCAAAAGAGAATAGGATTGAAATTACAGGAATACCAAAGATAACCTACACAGAAAGGGGTCCGAGTAACGCATCATTTTTAGTATTCCTGTATCTGCTATTTGTCATAATTATTATTTTTTACATCTTTCTTCAACGCAGGTATTATACAGGACGGTACTGGTGGGTTGGTCCCAGTATATTCTATGGCGATAGCAGTTTGGGTTCCTTTAACCGTCCGGGTGGGTTTGGAGGCGGCGGCTTCGGTGGTTTCGGTGGAGGTGGTGGGGGTTCTTTTGGTGGAGGAGGGGCCTCAGGGCGCTGGTAAGGAAATAATATTATGAGAAAAATAATTTTACCCGTAATCATAATAGTTATTGTGGGATTCTTTTTTGGCAAATGGTACATTAACGAATATAACAGGGTGGTTGCGCTTCAAGAAAACGTTAAGGCTGCATGGGCGCAGGTTGATAGCCAGTTGAAAAGAAGATATGACCTGATACCGAACCTTGTTGAGACTGTCAAGGGCTACGCAAGTCATGAGAAGGAAATTTTTACTGCTATTGCCAGGTCCAGAGAGGCATACGTAGGGGCAAAGACTGTGAAAGAGAAAATAGATGCCACGAAGGAGTTAGAGCCCGTGCTGGCGAGGCTTTTAGCCTTTACCGAGGCATACCCAGAACTCAAGGCAAACGAATCCTTCCTTAAGCTTCAGGATAGTCTCGAGGGTACGGAAAACAGGATTTCCGTGGAAAGAATGAGATACAACGAAGCCGTCAGAACGCTCAATACATATATAAAGACCTTCTTTGGTAGTTTTTTTGCCACACGGGCTGGCGTAACGATGGCAGAATATTTTGAAGTCCCTGAAAAGGAAACTGCTATACCGAAGGTTCAATTTTAATCCTCAAAAAGACCGCATTTTCTTTTTGTATCGCTTTTTACCATTTAAACTCAATTGAACTAATGCCCATTTCCAATTGTCTTGCATCTTGTCCCATCTCGTGTTTTGCAGGAAAACCTGTGAAGTCGTAAACTTGCTTTTCACGGGTCTACCCCTACGACTGCTCGTTGCTTTTATTATTCACACTCAAAATTCACACCATTTACATGCCCACCGACTGCGATTGCCCTCGTTTGGCGAAGAGCAGTACAAGTCTTACAACATTTTAAAATTATTTTGTATGTGCCATCCGTAAGGTTTATAAACCAATAACAGCCGTTAACGTCTGTTATTACTGTATTGACCAGCGTAGTTCCCATCTTTAACTTTACTTTTTTATTTGCAAGCGGGTTGCCTGCAAGGTCAGTCACACGACCAGATATACAGCCCGTTGGAGACGTACTATCTGCTGGACATTGGCATAATAGGGTTGTGGTTGTAGTGGATGTAGTCGTGATAGTAGTACTTGTAGGAGGCTTCGTTGGAATGGTAATAGATGGAAAGACGATGGTGGTTGTAGTGGTTGTTGTTGTGGCTTCTGTCCCTTCAAAAATCACATCTTCGGCTGGGATGGTATTGCGGTTAAATTCAAAATAGGGTGGGTTAAAGGTATAGCCCGCCTTAGTCGGCGTCACGCGATAGGTCGTTCCAGGATAAATACAACCTGCCCACCACCACCATCTGCCCGTATCACCTAAAAACATTCCACTTGTCGAAGGTTCTGGTCCAGGACCTGAGACCTTGGAAAATGCCATCCAGACATCGGGAATAGGTGTCCCAGGGGGTGAAATGGGGTCTGGGGGGTCAATAGGAGGCCAGGGGTCATCATCTATCAGTTTAGGAAGAATGGAACTACCGCTCTCTATTACCCAGCCCCTTAAGTTGTTGACGGGGGGTCTGAAGAGCCATATAGGATTGGTATAAACCCTGCAATACGGATAATAAGGCGAGTGCTCTGGACGTTCAGTAGTAACTGCTTCAATCCTGTAATAATAATTCTTACATTGGTCTACAGTTGAATCTGTATATTCAAAGCTGCCAGATAGTCCAGCATTTGAAATGGCGGTACAACCGTTGGAAGAAGTGCATTCATTCCCATTTAGTCCACCATCAACATGACAATACGCACAGGTGGCAAGCCGCTGTATAGTTGTAGCAGCTTCTTCTCCACCCTCTCCACGAATTATATCAATATATCTAATGCGTCCAAGCTCTTCTGTTGATTTCCATTGTATCAAGAATGTTGGATTTTCTCCCTCGGCGCGTTGGGCTTCTTCACCAATTATGATATCTATTCCATCATTTATATCGCCGTCTCTATTTTTATCAATCCCAAATATTACCACTGGACCATCTGTTATAATGGAATTTCCAGCTTTGAGGGCGGCAAGAACGTTATTTTTTGTGTTCCCGCCGGGGCAGTAAACGTATGTCCTGACCTTGCCAAATGCACTGTTATTTTGTGTAGCATCATTATCGCCAATAGTTTCCCATGATGCATTAACTTCATAATTGAAATGTCCGTGGGCATCCGAGCCGCCTATCATCAACACTTTTCTAAATCCAATAGTATTATAACCCCAGTAAGTATATCGTAAATTTAATTCATCCCATTTCTCCACTCCTTTAAGAAGTTCGTCAGCCCAATTCGGATTATAAGCCATACTACCGCCGTCTGGGTGAGGGTCCCCGGGTAAAGGTGGGGCTGGAATTTCGTCAGGATAACTACCACCAAGCGTTATCTTGCGTATAGTATTTCTCGTGTTCCAGAACTGAAAACCGATGAATGTATCCTCTAACGCATCTATATTTAAAGCCGCAGAATAATCGCTTTCGTGCCACGGCATCCATAAATGAGTAAACAATTCTGTAATTCCACTACAACTTTCGGTATAACCGTTAAAGGGGTGGGCGCCAAAGGCAAAACCACCGGTATCAGTATCAATATTATGAAGCACACCGCTAAGACTTATGCAATGCTCGTCGCAAAAAAAAGGTGTATGAATATGCTCATCCCCGACAACGTACTTACTCATACCAAATACCAATAGATGCAGTGAGCAATCCTCATTATCCTCTGTTCTTGGCGAAACCTCCTCCCCAAGAATCATGTTGAAGCCAAAGTCTGCACGGATGTTATTAACCGCTTGAACATACTCATCCCACGTCCCATCGTCAAGATAATATGCATGGTCGGTTACACACGTCCAGTCAAGTCCCATAGCCCTTGCCGCATAGACAGTCCCCTTCAGACTCCCACCAAATTCTGTTACTTCGTCCGGGTTCGAATCCCAATTAGAGTAATGAATATCCCCACTATACTCCGAATGATAGTGGGTGTCCCCACCGTACCAATTAGGGAGACTCGGTAAGCTACTTCCCACCCATACCCTTAGATATTGGGTAAATGTGTCATTTGACCAGTAATAATAACTACTATTATACCAACTATAATTAAAAACCACCTTGATATTAACATTGTTATTTTCCTTAATGAAGTCTGATGCTCTAAGGCTATTATACACCCTTTCCCAATATGCTCCCGGATATACCCCATCCACAGAGTTATCTATTTTAATCCGATTTCCAGCATTTACATCATCTATATAAATGCTTTTCAATATAACAGGGCTATAACTTTTTCCTGTCCAAATAAATGCATCCTTTACAACCACCTCGATAGGTATTATGGCTGTGGAACTTGACACCCGCCAGGGAGCATCCGCCAGTATCTCCATCTTCCCTCTCTCAGTGTAGTAACGCGGTTGTTCTTCCGCCATTGAAATGGAGGTAATCATAATAGCCGATAATAAAAGCAGTGTTTCTATAAGAATTATCTTAAAAAGTTTTTTAGAGCGCATAATCGTATATAAATCCTCCTTTTGGAAAATTTACAGATTCCGCGTATATATTAGCTTCCTTAACCCTTTCCCCCTCGAGGGAGAGGTGTGGATAATGTGGCTTGGTATAATCAGGAATAATTCGTGTGATGCATGCACAACAAACACACCCCTTTGTTCCCTCTTGAAAGAGGGGATGGGGGTGTGTATTTGTAACGACTTGGTTAACACAGTCAAGAAATGAAAAACATAAGACCTGTTCTTGAGAGAGAGAATATTTTGATATGTACATCACCAACTAACCTCCCCTTTTTAAATCGGGATATTGGCAGGTCGTGCCAGAGGCATCTGCCAGAGAACGACCCTGAAGCCTCCCGCAGACCCGCCTTAGGCGGGATTTGCCAAGGCAAAGGTACAATCCACCTCCAGGTGGATTGTACCCCTACATTGTGGGTGAATTATACGGTAGGTTTTACATTTGTCAAGGTTTTTTTCGCATCACGACATGTCGTCATGACGTGTCAATTGGGATGTGGCTAATTTAGCTTTCTATCTTTACGGCGCAGACCTTGTATTCTGGTGTAAGCGCAAGCGTATCCTCCCCGGGACCTGTGAGCTTATTTGTTAAAACATCTGGATAATTAAACGTCATAAAAACTGTGCCGGGTAGAGAGCGTTTTGTTACCACAGCTTTTACCTGTACTTCTCCGCGTCTCGAAACAACGTTAACAGTTTGCCCCGTTTCTATTTCCAGTTCTGCGGCGTCATCGGGGTGTATCTCCACAAATCCTTCGGACGATATAAAGCTTATGTCTGGACATCTCAGTGTCATTGAGGAATTATTATAATGATAGAGCATCCTGCCCGTTGTCAGCATTAAAGGATATTCTTCATCGGGAAGCTCTTCAGAGTGTGTATATGCAAGGTCATTAAACAGCCCTTTGCCCCTTGTAAAGGTATCTTTGTGCATGATTGGTGTCCCTGGGTGATTTTTATCCCAGACGGGCCAGATAAGTCCATCGCCTTCTAACCTGTCGTAGTCAACACCTTTAAATTCTGGAGTCAGTCTCGCAAGCTCATCCATTATCTCAGATGGATGCTTGTAATCCATTTGATAACCTATTGCTCTGGCAATCAAACATATAATTTCCCAATCATCCTTTGTGTCATCCGGGCGTGTAATCACCTTTTTGAGCTTTCTTATTCGTCTTTCGGCATTGGTAAAGGTTCCGTCTTTTTCAAAAAAGCAACTTGCAGGAAGCACAATATGAGCCAGCTCTGCGGTCTCCGTCATAAATATTTCTTGAACTACAAGAAATTCAAGTTTCTTAAGTGCTTGGGATACGAAATTAATATTTGCATTTGTTGTGGCTGGGTCATAGCCAATTATATACATTGCCTTCAATTTTCCAGCATCCGCCGCTCTGTACATTTGTGGCTCTTTAAGTCCCGGCTTTGAAGGAAGCTTACACCCCCATGCATCAGAGAATTTTTTGTTTGCCTCATCGTTATCAACACGCTGATAGCATGTATAAACGTCTGGCAGTGCGCCCATATCGCAGGAACCCTGTACATTATTCTGTCCCCTGAGGGGATTTATTCCTGTGTTTGGCCTTCCTATATTGCCTGTAATTAATGCCAGATTTGCTAATGACATGACGCCGTGGGAACCAGCTTTATGCTCGGTAACGCCCAGTCCATAAAGAATCATGCCCTTTTTAGTGCCTGCGTAAAGCCTTGCGGCTTCTATTATTTTTCCCCTGGGGACGCCTGTTATCTCTTCAACCCTTTCGGGGGTGTAGTACTCCACCACCGGCTTCAACATTTCAAAATGCTCTGTGCGCTGTGCTATAAATTCCTTATTCTCTAACCCTTCTTTTATAATTACATTAAGTAATCCATTAATGAGAGCCACATTAGTGCCAGGCTTCAGACGCAGGTGGATTGTTGCCATACTTACGAGTTCTATTTCCCTCGGGTCTATTACAATCAATTTTGCGCCATTCTGTCTAACAGCTTTTTTGACCTTTAGTGATGCAATTGGATGCGCCTCGGTTGTATTCGAGCCGCAAATCAATAGCACCTCTGCCCCTTCTATGTCGTCAAGTGAGTTAGTAGCTGCACCGCTGCCCAACGCTGACCTCAGTCCGGTAACAGACGGGGCATGGCATACCCTTGCGCAGTTGTCCATATTATTGGTACCCATCACTGCACGGGCAAATTTTTGAGCCAGGTAATTCTCCTCATTTGTCCCTCTTGATGAACTCAAGCAACCGAATGCATCCGGTCCATATTTATCCTTAATTTGCTTAAATTTTTCTGATATAAGTGAGAGCGCCTCATCCCAGCTTGCCTTTCTAAACGGTTTGTCTATGCTGTCCCTTACAAGCGGGCTTTTTAATCTGTCAGGATGTTTGTAAAAATCAAAACCAAAGCGACCCTTGACGCAAAGACTTCCGTAGTTAGGCGGGGATTTTATATCGGCAGTTACCTTGATTATTTCGTTATCTTTTACATGAAGCTCTAAACTGCACCCCACGCCGCAATAATTGCATACCGAGTTGACCTTTTTGGTTTCCCATGCCCGTGCCTTTCCGATGGCGGCTCTCTCCATCAAAGCGCCCGTTGGACAAACAGAAACACAATGACCGCAGTAAACGCATCCTGCTTCCTTCAAAGTCTCATTGAAGGCAGTCACTACCGACGATTTAAATCCTCTTTGCGAAAAAGTATATATGTGCTGGCATTGAACCTCGTCGCAGATTCTTACACACTTTCCACAGAGTATGCACTTATCCATATCCCTAAAAATTGCTCCACCTTCCTTCTCTGGAACTTTACGTGAAGCCATACCTTGAAATCTTGAGGTCTTGACCCCGTACTGATACATTAGTGTTTGAAGTCCGCAGTAGCCAGACTTATCGCACGTCAAACAATCATTCGGATGGTCAGACCAGAGGAGTTCCAGAACCATCTTCCTAGCTTTTAGCACCCTATCGCTCATTGTTTTGACGTTCATGCCTTCAGAAGCAGGCGTGGCGCATGAGACGGTAAGCGTTCTCGCACCTTCAACTTCTACTACGCACATCCTACAGGCACCTGCATTAGATAATCTATGGTCATAACAAAGCGTAGGAATTTCAATACCCAGCATCTTGGCAGCGTGGAGAATGGTTGTTCCTGGGACAACCTCTATGTTTTTACCATCAATGGTTAAGGATACATTTTTTGCCTTCACGGCGGCTACTTTCTCTACGGCTTGAGTTATCATGAAGCCTCCTAAAAGATAGAACCCCTTTTATTGTAAAAGTAAGGGTATAGAATGCCGTACCCCTGTAAAAGTATTTTTATTGTATATTAGAAAAACACATTCGTCAAGTTCAAACTATGGCATGTATGTAAAGTATATAGACATGGTTAACACTTTTTTATAAGATGATGTGCCCGCCTGAGGCGGATTGATTTAAACTAACACGAAGGTCGTTGTCTACCTTTTTATCTAAGCCCACCAGCCAATCTAAAAAAGTTTGAAAAAAACTGGCTTGCTTGCTGGTTATATGCCTCACCATTTACGTCACTTTCTTTAATCAACTTTTTGGGGTACACTATGCCCTTTAGTGTGTCGAGTTCACCCTTGTAAGCCTCTATCCATTCTTGTATCATCTGTTTCGTTACCTCAACATGGAACTGGATGCCATAGGCATTTTTGCCATATCTGAAGGCTTGATTAGGGCATATATTTGATTCTGCAAGGCGCACCCCACCATCAGGAATATTAAATGTATCGCCATGCCACTGAAAGACGTTGAGTTCATTATCAATGCCACGAAATAAAGGGTCTTTCTTCCCCTTGCTCGTAAGTGGTATTTTATACCAGCCAATTTCTTTTGCCTTTGCCTTTTCCACCTTTGCGCCACATGCCTTGGCAAGCAATTGTGCGCCGAGGCAAATACCAAGTATAGGGACTTCTTTTCTAACTGCATCCCTTAGAAAACTATCTTCCAGTTTAAGGAAAGGATATTTCTCCTCTTCATAAACATTCATAGGACCTCCGAGGCTTACAATGGCTGAGCATGTCTTTGGGTCATCTGGATAGGTATCGCCCTTGAATGGATTAATAGTCCTGTGTGGTACATTATTACTCTCCAGAAAATCTGCTATTGTGCCGGGACCTTCTATATCAATGTGTTTAATAAACAGTACCGTCATTTAACCCTCGTCTGCAATGTTAAAAACACAAAACTCAGCACACATCGAGCATACCTCTTGGTTTTGCGGCTTTTTTGTTTCACGAATCTTCTTTGCTCGCTCGGGGTCAAGGCATGTAGCAAACTGGCCATCCCAATCCCTCTTCCTTCTCATCTGGGACATCTTTTTGTCCCATTCCCATGCAGATTTAATGCCTTTTGCAATATCTGCTGCATGGGCTGCAATGCGTGCTGCCATTACGCCGTTGCGCACGTCCTCGACCGTGGGAAGGCTGAGGTGCTCCGATGGTGTTACGTAGCAAAGGAAGTCTGCCCCTGCAGCGGCAGCAATGGCTCCACCAATTGCAGAGGTAATATGGTCGTAGCCAGGCGCAATATCTGTAACAATGGGTCCGAGTACATAAAAAGGCGCACCATTACACAACTCCTTTTGCAGTTGAACCTGGGCTTGAATCTGATTCAGGGGGACATGGCCCGGTCCCTCAATCATCACCTGTACGCCTGCCTCAAAGGCACGCTGGGCAAGTTCCGCCAGAACGTTTAATTCGTATATCTGAACCCTGTCAAAAGCGTCTGCTAATGCACCGGGACGCATGGCATCGCCGAGGCTGAGCGTAACGTCGTATTCTTTAGCCATTGCTAATATCTCGTCGTATCGCTCATACAATGGATTTTCACGATTGTGGTAGGACATCCATTCTACAAGGAACATACCTCCCCTACTGACCACACCGCAGACCCTTTTTGTGTCTTTAAGGTGTTTCAGTACCCCAAAGTTTGCCCCGCAATGTACCGTGATAAAATCAACGCCGTCCTCGCAGTGACGCCTTACAGCTTCAAGCATGCCATCAGGGGCCATGTCTCGGATAGAATGCCCGTTTCGTACAGCATTAACGGCAGCCTCATATATGGGGACGCTGCCTACTGTAATGGTGGACTTCTCAATTATCCTCTCCCGTACAGCACGGAGGTCTCCGCCTGTGCTTAAATCCATTACAGCATCCGCTCCTGCCTCCTCAGCAACACATAGTTTTGCAAGTTCTTTCTTTACCTCGGAATAATCGGAGGATGTTCCTATATTGGCATTTACCTTTGTCCTTAACCCCTTTCCTACACCGCAAATTTGCTTTGCATTGCGTTTGCGGTTGCAGGGTATAACAATCTTGCCATCCGCCACCTGTGCCCGTATATATTCAGGTTTGTGGCTCTCTTCCTTTGCCACTACCTTCATTTCTTTAGTTATATGATTTGCCTTTGCCTTTTCAAGTTGAGTCATAATATTTTCCTTACCCATTTGGTAGACAACGATGTTTACGTCGTTGATTTCAACGAACATAAAGTTCGTTGTCTACCCGTAACGTAAAACCTTGCCACCTCAGCATCGCTGAGTCTACGGTACTTGCCAATCTTAAGTTGTGGGGCTGACAGCCAACCAATCTTAATCCTGCGTAGAGCTCGAACCTTGTATTCCTGCCTTGCAAGGATTCGCCTGATTTCCCTGTTACGTCCCTCTCTGAGTGTTATTTCAAGCCTGCTTGTTTTACTACCGCTATTGACGTTTGTTATCTTTGCTGAAGCCGTCTTTCCCTCGGATAACCATATTCCACGTTCGAGCGCCTCTATATCCTCACGAGTGATATGTCCTTCAACCTCCACCTGATATGTTTTGGGCACACCATACCTGGGATGGGAAAGGATGTTGGCAAATTCGCCATCGTTAGTAAGAATGATTAGCCCTTCGCTATCAACATCAAGCCGCCCCACCGTATAAATCCTTTGGGATACGTGTCCAAGGAGGTCAATTGCCCGAGGCCTTCCTAATTCGTCATAATTTGTACATACATACCCCCTGGGCTTATTAAGGAGACAGTAAATTTTCTTCTCCTCTTTAATGGGTATACCATCGCAACAGATAGTATTCTTTTGCGGGTCGGCAAGGAATCCCATTGAAGTAATCCGCTTGCCATTCACAGTCACATGACCAGCGGCAATAAGTTCCTCACAATGCCTCCGCGACCCAATCCCCGCATGAGCTAATATTTTATGTAGCCGTTGCATTTTTATTATTTACCTTATAGAAAACCTTTGGGTTACAAAGTAGTGTTAGCTTATCGTTTTTGCTTCACCTTTCAACCGTTTCCATAATGATACGACATTCAACTTCTTTACCCAACGTTCAAGATAATCTATGTCAAGTTTATCAAATTGAACCTCGTAAACCCTTAAGGCATCAATAAACTGTTTTTCACTACCGCCAGATAATTTTGACCATCTCAATTTCGCTAAAATTGTATCTTCTGGACTTGAAAACACCATCCTTTTCCCTAAGATTTCTTCAGTATACTTGCGTGAAAAGCGTGACTGGTCAAAAGGTTCATCGGTTAATATCCAGAAATCAACCTTATCCCCTTCTTTTACATTGATTAAGTTAAACATGCCACGGTTATTAATTGCATTAAGTACACTATTTTCGTCTAAGTAATAATCAGGCGGTGGGAAAACCTCAACTAATTCCTTTACTGATGTTTTTTGAATATCAATAACTATATCTATATCATGGGTAGACCTCGGTTCACCTTGCAAGCTTGAAGCGATAGAGCCTGTAAGCATATATTGGATTTTAGCCTTTTCAAGTACTTGTACAACTTTCTTTAATAATTCCTGTTGTGACACTTATCTAAACGTTCCAGAAGTATTTTTTTAAATTTTTCTCTTGAGAGATTTGGAAATCTCTTACGTAGCCCATGAACAAAAAGCTGCTTTGTAAATTCAGACAACTCAAATGCCTTAAGCAATCTTTTTTCGGGTGGCATTTTACGAAGCACTTGTATGTAAATCTCATGATTGGTGTTTTCTACGAGTTTCATAATCCATTACTCTTTTTAGCGAATATGGTTGCAATAATCCCCGCATGCGCTAATATTTTATGTAAACGTTCCATTTTCGTTACTCGTTACCCGTGGCTCGTGGCACTGAGGTCTTTATTGTTTTACATATTTTTGATGGCAAAGTCCCGTCGCTTTTAAGGCTTGCGGGTATCAATATTGGTGAATTATAGCCACTTTAAAAGAAATCTTATAAGCCCAGCATCCTTATAAACTCATCTTTATCAATACCAGCCTGTCTTAACATTTCGTGAAACAACCATTGAGGAATATCCTTTCCATGTTTATGGCTAATCCTTACCCTTAAGATTGTACCGTTAGGTAATATCTTACGCCATGTCTCATGCTTTCTGGAGCGAACTTTCTCAAAATTCAACCATTTAAGAACAGTTCTAAACTGGTCATACGTGAACGAAGCCATGTTTTATTTCTACCAGCATTCTCAATTCCCAATCTGTCTTACAAGAAGCTATCGCTTTGATATAAGGAAGATGATGTGCCCTGTTTGGACTCTTGGAGTACAGCTCAAAATCTTTCATATACTCTTCTGCATAATCCTTCATAGCCTCGATCATGTCC